>NC_007799.1:0-300000 GCF_000013145.1 Ehrlichia chaffeensis str. Arkansas | reverse complement strand
ATACTAGTACTTAAAATAACTTGCAGTGTTGCTGTATCTGCCATTAATCGTGTAATTAAACTTGATATACTATTATTTTCAAAAAACCTGGGAGAAAAATGTATAATTTTATTATACAATTTTATTCTAATATCAAGAATAACTTTCTCACTCACATAACCAGTAAGCCATAACCGCAAAAAGGATGATAACCCTACTATTAAAACTATACTAAACAAAAACAACAAGGCATTATTTATGGCTGCAACATCAGAAGTTGCAATACACAAGTCTACTAAATTACGTAACTCATAAAAAAATGCTAAAATTGATATAGAAGAAACAGCTACAACTAAATACGCAAATATAAAGTATAATAAATGAGGTCTTACAAATTGAAATAACACTTTCATTTTTATATCACAATATTAAACAATACTTTCATTTCAGATTTAAACAAATCAAACAACTCATCATTTTTATTACTTATCCACGTACCCGAGCATCTATCATAATTAAATCTTACTGATCCACTAATAGGTGAAGCAATCCAAATTTGCATAGAAGGATCATGTTTGTTAATAACATACACATTACCTTTACTATCGGATATTTTTACTAATCCGTCATAATTTTCACACTCCAACACTCCATCAACATCTACTTTATCTACCATTGCAGTTAAAGTATTTAAGAGATTACAAGATAAATTTTGAAAATCAGATATACATAAAGAATGCGACATGCCCCCTACCATTCAGCTTATAGCAACGTTACTTATATAACATGAACCTTTCTAGCAAATCAAAAATATAGCTAATTATATGTTAATCACATTTAAAAAAGTATGTAAATAAAAACTAAATTATTTACATTTTTAAATATCATTTTACATTGACTTAACTAAATAAAATTAGAAGTTAATTCCTTAACTCTTTTTATTATATCTCTTTCAACAGATAATCTAACACTATCACTAGCTTTTAAACTATCAATAACATCACAAACCATACTGCCAATTTCCCTAAATTCTGATTCTTGTAACCCTCTGGAAGTCTCAGCAGCACTACCAAAACGTAAACCAGAAGTTACAAAAGGCTTTTCTGGATCAAAAGGAATAGCATTTTTATTACAAATAATTCCTAGTTTTTCTAAAGCAAGAACTGCATCTTTACCTGTAACACTTTTTGAACGTAAATCAAGAACAACCATATGAGAATCTGTACCACCTGTCACAAGATCAAGCCCTCTTTCTTTAAATACTTCACCCAAAGCCTTAGAATTTTTTATTATTTGTTTCGCATAATCTTTAAACTCAGGTTTCAATGCTTCTGCAAATGCTACAGCTTTAGCAGCAATAACATGCATTAACGGACCACCCTGCATACCAGGAAAAATAGAAGATTGAATTTTCTTATGGATATCTTCATAATTAGTCATTATCACTGCTCCCCTAGGGCCACGCAATGTCTTGTGAGTAGTAGACGTAATAACATGAGCATATTCAACAGGCGAAGGAAATTCTCCAGCAGCAATTAACCCAGCATAATGCGCTATATCAGCTAGAAGATATGCTCCCACTTTATCAGCTATTTCCCTAAACCTTTTAAAATCTATTACACGAGGATAAGAAGATGAACCAGCAATAATTAATGATGGATTATGTTCAACAGCTAACTTCTCTATTTCATCCATATCTATTAAACCAGTATCACGATCAACTTGATACTGCACAGCATTAAACCACTTTCCAGAAATACTAGGAGCAGAACCATGAGTTAAATGACCACCACAATCAAGTGACATACCAATGACAGTGTCACCTGGCTTTAACAATGCAGCAAATACTCCTTGATTAGCTTGTGAACCAGAATGCGGTTGAACATTTGCAAATTTACATCCAAACAATCGACATAAACGTTCTATTGCCAAATTTTCTACAATATCTGCAAAATGACATCCACAATAATATCTTTTTCCTGGATAACCTTCAGCATACTTATTTGTAAATATAGAACCCTGAGCTTGCAATACTGCCTTACTCACAAAATTTTCTGACGCTATTAACTGTAGTCCAGAATTTTGTCGATTTAACTCTCCAGAAATACAATTAAAAACCTCAGCATCAACTTCCTGTAAATCATCATCTAAGATATACCCAACCATAGAAAGAACCCCGTAATAAATTATAAAAAACTCTTAACAGCGCTATTACAATTAGATACAACTTAAAGTGTTATTCAGAAACGCTATCCTGTTTCTCACTCTCATTACTGTCTACATTACCGCTATTTATATCATTATCAACGCTACCAAGTTCTAAACTTTCACCCTCAGTACAACTTCCTTTTTCAACTTTCCCTTCTTCTATCTTTCTTTTCTTTTCTGCATGCAACTTTTGTGCTTGCATAGCTCCTAAATCATTCTTAACTACATAAAGTGTAATAGGAAGAACTAAATCAGGATGTAATTCTAAATTAACTACATATTCACCAATGTATTTAATTACAGAGTAAAAAAATATATTACGGTAATGTATATTATACCCCTTATCAGATAACAACTTAGATATACACTTTGGGGTTACAGAACCAAAAAGTTTCCCATCATCAGCTGCTTGCCTAGTTATAATTAAGAACTCATCTTCTAAGGATGCTTTTAAAACCTTAGCTGCCTCTAACTTTTCTAAATTTTCTTTTTCAATAAATAAGTACTGCTCCTCTAAGCTTTTTAAATTCTCCTTAGTTGCTCTAACTGCTTTTTTCTGTGTCAGCAAGTACCTAGCATACCCTGGCTTAACTTTAAGAACCATCCCTGCTTTACCAAGATTTCTAACACTTTCTTTTAGAATAACTGATAACATATTAACCTATAAAAAATATCAACAATAAGGCAATAAAGCTAAGTAACGAGCTCTTTTTACAGCAGTAGACAATAACCTTTGTTTCCTAGATGAAACAGAAGTAATCCTACTAGGTAATATGCGCCCATATTCTGAGGTAAATTTAGATAGCAGACCTTTATTTTTATAATCTATATCTTCATTAGGACATTGTTCTAACGGACAAGCCTTAGACCTCTTAAAGTACGGTCTTTTGAGATAAGCTAATGGAGAATAAGCAGTCGCTCCCGAATTATTAGAATTTGCTTTCTTATTTTTTTTCAACATAATAAATATCCAACTATACTTGACTTGCTTGTATCATCAAAGAATCACCTTTTGGTAACTTATCTTTCTTAAGACACAGAAAACGTAAAATATCTTCATTTAACCTGACTTTACGCTTAAACTCATCCATGCTGCTAGGAGTTGCTTTTATATATATCATGCAATAATGCCCTTTATTCATCTTATCTATGGTATAAGCAAAATCTAAAAGCCCCCAATACTCATACTTAAGAAGCTCAGCACCATTTTTTGTTAACAAGGACGATAACCCTTTAACCAACCCTTCTAACTCATACTGAGTCAAACCTTGTTGTGCTATAAAAGTAAATTCATATAAAGGCACGTCTTCTCCTTAACAAAAACTAACTACGCCATTATATAAAATATTACATTATAATCAAGTTAATTATTTTTCTAATCAAATGTTTTTATTATTTGACATACACTAGATAATGCTATCAGCTAATAAGCTTATATTTTCTTAGTCATATCCCTTTCTACACGTTTGTAGTTCTTCTTTTTTACATTACTAGCAGTATATTTTTTCTCAAGAATATCCTGCACTGCAGATTCTACTTCTTGAATCTTCTCATGAGTAGATTCTGGCATTATTTCATCTACATAAGTATTAAAGATATAAAATATATTATAATAATATGAATTCACAAACCAAGTAGGCAATACTTCATCATCTTCTTTCTCTGCAGCAGGTAATAATGCATAACAAGAGGTTTCTATGATAAAAAATAGAAAATAAGAAAAAACTACTCCTTTTATGAACCCTATTAACAATCCACCAAATCTATCAATCACAGTACATCTTGCTGAAGATAAAAGGTGCATAATCCACCCATTAACAACAATAATAGCAACAGTGATCAAAATAAAAACAGTAATTGTAGATAAAATCTCCGATATAATGTCAGAAACAACATATTGACCATACAAGCCAGAAAAATAACTTCGATATCGCATAGTCAACAATATTGATACACAGATACCACATAATCCAAATATTTCCTTAATAAAACCCCTAAAAAGACCAATTACAACTGACAATAATATAATCCCAATTACTGCTATATCTAGCATAAACCTATTCCTGTCTTATAAAATTACTCTTTCTAGTTTGTAAAAAGATCACTGTAGTTAGTAATATAACAGCTATCAAGTAAACATAAGTAACATGATAATGCTTTTTTAACGATAATGCTAATTCTACAATGGAATAACTATCATCCATATCAGATGGTTCTATATAACTCCAACTTGCTATCTCTTTAACTCTTAGATAGCCATCAGACGTGTTATTGAGATCAACAGTAATACCAACATTTCGGCTTAATAAATCAAATAATGTACCGCGATATTCAGAATCTTCTATCTTATCTTTTAATGGAATAATTACTTCTTTCCTTACTTTATCAGGTTGATTACTCGCTTCTACAGTAAGTCTCACAGAACTATCTTTAAAAACTACTAAGGTATCATTTAATTTAGAAAATGGTACAGTATCATAAGGAGATACAAATAATTTAGCAATATAATTAGGCATAATCAGTATTATCCCCAACATTAAAAGCATAATAGACTCGTATAACTTATTTTTCCTAATAAAGTACCCTTGCATTGCTGCAGAAATACTTAATATACCAACCAAAGAGACAAAAATTACAAATATATTATTCCAGATATTTGTAATATCATATAAAATGAGCTCATTATTAAATATAAACAAAAAAGGAACAATCATTGTTCTTATATTGTACAAGAAAGATTGTACTCCTGTTTTAAATGCATTACCTTTCGCAATAGCAGCTGCAGCATAAGAAGCTATCCCTACGGGAGGAGTTACATCTGCCATAATTCCGAAATAAAACACAAATAAATGAATAGCTATCTGAGGAACATACAAACCAGTCTTATGTATAACAGAAGTTAAAATTGGAGCCATAAGCGTAGATACTATAATATAGCATCCTGTTGCAGGCATGCCCATACCTAATACTATACATATTACTGCTGTCACTAACAAAGTAAGGAACAAACTACCATGAGCTATAGAATCAAGTAAGCCACTAATTGATAAACCAAATCCAGTTAATGATACCGCTCCTACTATTATCCCTGCTGCACTAGTTGCCACTGCAATAGCGATCATATTTTTAGAAGCCATGACCATAGCTTCATATACTTGCTTAACACTTCCACAAAATACAGAACATAAGCTTGATAATTGCTTATTAAACAAAGTATATATTACATCTCTAGTAAGCAAGATAAATATCAAAAATAAATTCGTCCAAAAACAAGCTAAAGCAGAAGATAATTTCTCAACAATTAAGCACCATATTAAAATAAAAATTGGAATAAAATAATGAATACCATACTTAAAAGTTTCTGATAATTTTGGATATTTCTTTTCCTCTTCAACACCTTCAATATTACTTCTCTTACCCTTGAACTGATAAAATAATATGGCAACATACACAGACACTATAACCAATGATATACAATATATACTTTTATCTAAAAATATTGCTTTAATACCAGGTACATAGAATCCATATATACTAATCCCTTCTATTAGTACATAAACGATACACGAAAAAACAACCAAACAGGCAATAGCTATAAGAAATCTTAAAACACTTAAATAAATAGATCTTGCTTTAGTTAGGTCAAGTACAGGACGCATATCTAACTTACATGCTTCTAAGTGTACAATATAAAGCAAAGTAACATATACCATAACTGCAGGAACAAAAGCATACTTTACAATAGTAGCATAAGGAATAGATAAGAATTCAGACATTAAAAATGCTGCTGCACCCATAACTGGAGGCATAATTTGTCCATTAACACCAGCTGATACTTCTATCGCAGCTGCCTTTTCAGGACTAAGACCCATTTTTTTCATTAAAGGAATTGTAAAAGAACCTATAGTAATGGTATTAGCAACTGAAGAGCCAGACATCATACCCATAAAACCAGAGGCAATAACTGCAGCCTTAGCTGGACCACCAACAAATCTACCAAGTAAAGCAAAAGAAAGTTTAATAAAAAAATTTCCAGCTCCTGCTTTATCCAGAAAAGCGCCAAACAAAACATATAAAAATACAAAGTTAGATGACACAGCAAGTGCTACACCAAATACTCCTTCAGAAGATAACCACTCATGAGATGCTATAGCAGAAAAATTATGTCCTTTATGTGCAATAATATCTGGCATATATTTTCCTAGATAAGCATACACTAAAAATGCTATAGCAATAATAGATATAGGAATTCCTATCGCTCTCCTTGCTCCTTCTAATAGAAACAAAAGTCCAAAAAATGCTACAATCAAATCAATATCATTAGGCATTGCAATCCTAAATGATAGATCTTCATAAAACGCAACAATATATAATACCGTTACACATGATAATATTGAAGAAATCCAATCTAATGCTCTAAATCCTCGATTAGAATTCTTAGATATTGGCAAAAACAAAAATAATAAGGAAAAGGCAAATGCTAAATGAATAGCCCGAGATTTAATATCAGGAAGTACTGCCCACTCCAACCCACAATTTACTAACCAAAAAGGTAATGGAGATGCTATAAATAATTGAAAACAAGCCCATAAAAACGCTATAAAACTCACTGTATAACCAGTAATTTTATGACCTTCATCAATTGGTTTAGAGGAATCCAACTCTCTATCTATTAAATTTTGTATATGTTGTGCTTCCTTTTTCATTATATAATTAATTCCCTTCATGACACTTTATCAGTTAATAACACTACATACTTTTCACGTCAATAAAATATGACCTCTAAGTAATATCCGCATTTTCCTAAAATATACTTAATACAAAAAAAGTATATGTATATCTCAATTAATCTAAATTAAAACCATTTAATAAATTATGCTACAGTTTTAGTAAAAATCTTTGTTTTTTCCTCATGCATTGATATTTACTTAACTATTTTGGAAATTGCTTTAATGTATACTATATAAGTGCTATTTTAATATTTCACAGGTATTAATTAAAATTATACTTTTGTTGATGTACATCAAAAACACTGTCCACAAACTGTTAATACAATAAGATAATTTAACCTAATAATGAAATATCTACTCTTCCTATATATCCTAACCAAAAGCATAAAATCATATAAAAAAAACTTACAGTAGCGAATATACTTTTTATTTGTTAAGATCAATGTCAAGGACAACACAACTTTATAATCTATAGGTATGTCTACAAAAACCTTCTATGTCTGCCAAGTTTGCGGAAATCAAACACATAGGTGGACTGGTAAATGCAATGCATGTGGTAACTGGGATAGTATTATTGAGGAAACAGGCACAGAACATTTAATCAATACACAACATAGTTCTGAAGTAAAACTGAGTTCATTATCTGACAAAAATACACTAGCTCCATCACGCTTTATTACTAAAATAAGTGAATTAGATAGAGTATTTGGAGGTGGTATAGTATTAGGGAGTAGCACCCTTGTAGGAGGAGAACCTGGTGTAGGAAAATCAACACTTTTATTACAATTAACGGCAATCTTAGATAAACATTTTTCCACATGTCTTTATGTATCAGGTGAAGAATCCATAGATCAGATCAAAATTAGAGCAGATCGATTACAAATCACCCAGTCCAACATTCAATTATTATCTACTTCATCATTATCAGATATTATCTTTTCCCTTAAAAAAAACAAAGATTTTAAATGCGTTGTTATTGATTCAATACAAACTATATATGATACTAGGATATCATCATCACCTGGAACAGTAGTACAGATACGTATGTGTACTCACGAATTAATCACATTCACAAAGCAACACAATATAATACTATTCATACTCGGACAAATAACAAAAGATGGTCAAATAGCTGGACCAAAAACATTAGAGCATATGGTAGATACAGTATTATATTTTGAAGGAGAAAATAATAATCAATTACGTATTTTACGCACAGTAAAAAATAGATTTGGACCTACTAATGAAATAGGTGTATTTGAGATGTCTGATAAAGGACTAATACCTATAAAAAATCCTTCATCTCTTTTTCTAGCTAGGTCACAGAACAACAATATAGTTGGTAGTGCAGTTTTTGCTGGCATTGAAGGCTCAAGACCTATATTAATGGAAATACAGTCACTAATTGCAAATACAAATATGGTCACCCCAAGAAGAGCAGTAGTTGGGTGGGATGTTAATAGGCTAGCAATGATCATTGCTGTATTAAGTGCAAAATGTAACATATTTCTAGGAGATAAAGAAGTATATCTTAACATTGCTGGTGGATTAAAAATATGTGAACCAGCTGCAGATTTAGCCATTGCAGCATCCTTAATATCAAGTTTTATTAACATAGCTATTCCATCTTTAACAATAATATTAGGAGAAATTGCCCTGTCAGGAGAAGTAAGAAATATATCAAATATTGATGCACGCTTAAAGGAAGCCCACAAACTAGGCTTTACAAAAGCTATTATTCCACTTAATAATAAACATATCTTTTCCGATATCAATATCGTAGAAATAGGTCATATAAAAACATTAAAAAAATATCTTATTGAACTATGAGAATAATTGCTACAGCTTTACTAGTATGTTTCTTAACCTTTACCGTGATACTCACAAAAGTTTTATTAAACCAAAATACTATCACTGATACTACAAACAGAGTAGTACTACCTATACTTTTTACAGAAGATCAAGTATTTGATACAAACGACTTAATTGGACAACCATACATACTCAATGTATTCGCCTCTTGGTGCACGACATGCCAAGAAGAACACAGTTTATGGTTAGAAATTGCTGAGAAAAAAACAATAAAAATATACGGAATAAATTACCTTGATACTGAATATAAAGTACAAGAATGGCTAAAAAAACATGGAGATCCATATACCAAAATAGCAAAAGATTATTCAGGTAAAACTGGAAATGTACTAGGAGTAACAGGAGTACCTGAAACTTTTATATTTGATAAAAATGGCAAAATATTACTACACATACACGGTAGTGTATCTAGAGATACATGGGAAAATCAAATACTAAAGATTATACAATAATGCTATGCTCAATGTATTTATGATATTACTCATAAATAATAATATCTTAATACCCAAACATAATATGTACTTTCACAAATTAACAATAAGCATAGCTCTCAACAACTATAAAAGTCATAGGACCATCATATATTACATACAATAGCTTTGCTTTAAAACTATTTACCTCTACACTAAAACATGTTATAGTAAAAAGTTTTATATCAATCTATGATCTTGTTAAATAATGACTGTTACGCAATCTCAGTTGGAGCTTCTAATAAGGAATGCTTTTCCAGAAGCTGAAATAACTGTTACTAGCCTTGTAGGTGATAATAATCACTACTCGATTAAAGTAATTTCAAGTCAGTTTCAAGGAAAGTCAAAATTGGAACAACATAGAATGATATATAAAGTACTAGACGGATTAAACATACATGCAATACAAATACAAACAGGATGTAAGTAATAACTATGACAAATGATATAATGGATAAAATAAAACATGATATAGAAAATAATGATGTAGTTTTATACATGAAAGGTGATGCTGATTTTCCACAATGTGGATTTTCTAGTGTAGTAGTTAGTATCTTAAAAAAAATGAATGTTAAATTCAAGAGCATTAATGTATTAGAAAGCTTAGAATTACGTGAAGCTATAAAAGAATTTACAAACTGGCCTACTATTCCACAGCTATACGTTAAAGGTGAATTTATTGGTGGGTGTGATATAGTTAAGGAAATGTATCACAATGGAGAACTACAAGAATTACTTAGTAAAAATAATTTAATTGTAGCTCAATAGCACAAAATTGTTTATTTATACTAATTATGGTCGACCAGGAAAAAGCTAAATTAGAGTTAGATAAATTAAATAAGCAAATACAGCACCATGATGTTCTTTATTATGTACAGGACAATCCAGAAATCAGTGATGCTGAATATGATGAGTTATGTCGCAAAAGAAATTTAATTCTTAACGCCTTTCCAAAACTCACACAAAGTAACGATTACCAAAACAATATAGGTAGTTCTCCAGACACAAAGTTTGCTAAGGTTAAACATGAAGAGAAAATGTTTTCCTTAGATAACGCTTTTAATCAACAAGATGTAGAGAAATTCATCACAAGAACTAAAAAGTTCTTAAACATCAATGACAATCAATCAATACCATTATCTTGCGAATTAAAAATTGATGGACTATCATTTTCCGTCATATATAAAAAAGGAGAAATCTATCAAGCATCCACAAGAGGTAATGGATATTTTGGTGAAAATATTACAACCAATGTCAAAACTATAAAAAATCTACCACATATTATTCACAATGCACCAGATCTTCTAGAAGTCAGGGGAGAAATATATATAGATCGCTGTGATTTTATACAACTTAATAATGATGGGAATAATTTTGCAAATCCACGCAACGCCGCAGCCGGATCTGTAAGACAACTAGATCATAACATTACTGCCCAACGTAAACTAAAATATTTTATGTATACAATAGTCAACACTGCATGTCTAACACAAGAAGAATTATTATACCAATTAAAAATCTGGGGCTTTTGTGTAAATGAACATACTATTACTACAGATAATATTGAAGAGGCTTTTAATTTTTACAATCAAGTTTATAACAATAGAAGTAATATCAACTATGATATTGATGGTATAATATACAAAGTTAACGATATCAAATCACAACATATCTTAGGAACAACAAGTAAATCACCAAGATGGGCTATAGCATATAAGTTTCCTGCTGCAGAAGCAAAAACCCAATTAAATAAAATTTCCATACAAATTGGCAGGACTGGTGTACTTACACCCATTGCAGAACTTTCTCCTATAAATATTGGTGGGGTCATAGTTACAAGAGCAAGTTTACACAACAAAAATGAAATAGAGCGTAAAGATATACGTGAAGGCGACTATGTTATTGTAAAAAGAGCAGGAGATGTAATACCTCAAATCGTGGATGTAGATAAAAATTTAAGAACTCAAGAACTAACAAAATTCGTTTTCCCAACAACATGTCCATCATGTGGTAGTAGTGTATATCAAGCAAAGCAAGAAGCATCAATATACTGTACTGGTGAATTATTTTGTAAAGATCAAATCCTGGAAAAAATAAAGCATTTTGTTTCAAAAGACGCTTTTAACATTATTGGATTTGGGAAAAAACAGCTCTTATTTTTCTATGAACAAAGATTAATAACAAATATTACCGACATATTCACATTAGAAGAAAAAATAAGTAATAGTGACGTAAAATTAGAGTCATTACATGGGTGGGGTGAAAAATCCATGAGTAACCTATTTTCTGCTATAAATAACAGTAAAGTAATCAGCTTGGAAAATTTTATTTTTGCGTTAGGAATAAGATTCATAGGAAAGTACATAGCAAAAATACTAGCTAACCATTTTTCATCATATGAAACATGGTATAATGAGATGCTCAAGTTAGCACAGAATGAAGATTACTCGCTAAACATACAACAGATAGGGTCCAAAACTATTGGTTCACTCAAAATGTTTTTTAGTCAACCACATAATTTAAATATGATTAATGATTTAGTAAAACACCTAACAATAACAGATACACAGTCTAGCTCTTATCTATCACTCATTCATGGAAAGATCATAGTTTTTACTGGAGAATTATCAAGTATGTCAAGATCTGAAGCAAAAATAAGGTCAGAAACTGCAGGAGCAAAAGTTTCTTCATCATTATCAAAAAATACAGATTTCCTAATTGCAGGAAACAATCCAGGATCAAAATATAAAAAAGCACAATCTCTCAATGTACAGATTTTAACTGAAGATTTATGGTTACAATATACCCAATCAAGTGAAAATTGAATTTCACTCAAACACACAATTTTTAATAATAAGCAATCTCACAAAGTCTTTATAATATATTTGACCGCAACACAAATACTTATTTTACAATATATTATCCCTTTTCAACACGTAAAACAGTAAATTTTACATTACATGAGATTATACAAGATAATGTGGATTTTTCACCATGACACACAATAAACTTTCAACTACTCTGTAACTAGAAACACATACATTTTTTTATGCTATTACTGCACTAACATACGTTTCTCCAGTAATTACAGTATCCTATAATATCTATCAGAGTTCTTACTTTACAACAAGTCTACATTTCCGTCAAAGTAGTTACAATATCCATACAATCATTATCCAGTACTTGTGCTGAGACTATAATCTTAGATTTTCCTTGCATAAATTTCTCAACTTCGCATCCAAAAAATTCATATCTCCAACCTTTCATTACATAACTAAACTTACCGTTAAGAAACCTAATTAGGCCACCTTTAGATGCAACTAACTTCTGTGAGATATTATTTTTGTAACACATATTATATAACAATATAAGCAGCACATTTAAAACAGACTTATTATAACTATTAACACTTACATAATGTAACTCATCAATATTAACAGATTGATTATTATCAATAACTTGTAAAAGATCAGACACTGCATCACATGATAAATATTCTTTCTTTATATACTTACCTAAAGTACTAATATCACTTTTTTTTATAAAATCTCTAACTAAAGATAGCATTACCTTGTTTTTTAATATAAATTCGCGATTAAGATTAAAAAACTTTGCTAATCTTTCTCGCCATTCAATTACAGATCTTACAACAATAATCTCCTCTTTTGTCATATCAGAACCAAAATCAGGAATATCACAAACATCATTACAGTTAACTTCCTGTAACACTATATTATTCATCTCTTCCAAAAACCAAGGTAACTTTCCAGCATCTAATAAATTGTTATATAATATTTGATAAAGCTCATACAAATATATAACATCGTTAAGTGCATACTGGATTTTATCAGCAGATAATGGTCGAAGCGCCCAATTAGATCTTTTCAAGCTCAGCTTATCTAATGAAATACCTAAAAATTGCTCTACTAACTTAGAATATCCAACTGCATTATCATAACAACAACAAAACATGGCAGCAATTTGAGTATCAAATATAGGGCTAGGAATTTCTGGAAATTTTGTTAACAATGCATCTATATCTTGTCTACAATCATGAAAAACTTTTATTATACTTTCATTATAAAAAATATGTCCTAAAACTGATAAATCCATATCTTTCGCTAAAACATCAATAACAAACTGTTCTTTACCATATGCAATTTGAATTAAACATAATTTAGGATAATATTCACTACTACTTCTTACAAATTCAGTATCAACTGCAATAAATTTAGGTTGCAATACAAGCAGCTGATTACACAAACGCTCTAATTCTTTGACAGTATCAATTAACATATACTTATTTTCTTCTTCACAATTTAAACCTTTATAATTTCAGTGCAAAAATACTTAATATAAAATCTTTTTATATCTATTAAAAATAACCAATAAAATACTAACATTTTCACGCATATTATCAATTTATATTAGACCATTATTTCTCTTGAAAACTATCTAAAATTGACCTGAGCAAATTAATATTAATCGTATCTTTAATGATAAACAAAACTGCTAATAATAGGATATTATAAATTTACATTAAATATTTTCACAATCCTGACATTTTACAAATGTCAACTTAACCAGACCACCATCTTCTATATTATAGAAACTTATTGTTGCATTATGTTCATCTAGTATCTTTTTTACTATGGATAAACCTAATCCTGTTCCTTGGACACGAGTTGTAACATAAGGTTCTGTAAGCTTTTCCATAAGTTCTTCTGGAAATCCTACACCATTATCCTGAATTTGCACATTAACACAATCTCTATCATCAACTACACTAATTTTTATCAGTCCCTGTATACTATTAGACTTCATATCAATTGATTCACATGCATTCTTGAACAAGTTAATAAATACATGATTTATCTGATTTTTATCTAATACAACAAAAATTGGATAACTTGGTATATCTAACTCATAATGCACAACACCACGACTAAACTGCCCGGAAAACGCCAACTCTTTTACTACACTACAAATATCATGTTTAATTAACACAGGATCCGACATTTTCGCAAATTTTGCAAACTCATCAACAATACACCTAATACTCGTCACATGGCGAATTATTGTATCAATATATCTTCCAAAACTTTCCTTATCAGAAATAATTTCATGCTGATACTTGCTACTTAATCTTTCAGCAGCAAGATATATTGGAGTAATAGGATTTTTTATTTCATGAGCTATTCTTCTTGCAACATCAGACCATGCAGCTGATCTCTGTGCATCAACTAAACTTGAAATATCATCAAATGTAATAATATATCCTTTATTAACACTACCAAGCAATTTTATTCTCACAGATAAAGTGAAAGACTTTCTATTTCTCAAAACAGTAATTTCATCATGCATTTTAGAGCTTTTAATCAATTCAGATATTTCAGGAAATACATCATCAAGTTCTGCATGTAGGATATCATTAGGAGCTAATAATTCCTTTGCTTTATCATTCATTAAAGTAATTATACCAGCACAGTTTACTGCTATTATTCCAGAAGAAACACCTGACAAAACAGCTTCTATAAATTCTCTTCGTTCATTCATATCTTGATAAAGTTTTATCAATTGTGAACGTTGGCTACTAAGCTGTGACGTCATTTGATTGAATGCACGTGCAAGCGTAGACATTTCTTCTCCAACTCGTCCTTCTTCTATCTTGAAAGATAAATCACCCTTTTGAACTTTACGTGTAGCGTAGAATAAATCCAACAGTGGACGAACTATGTCACCAGAAAAATTAATTCCGTACCAAATAGCAGTCAATAATAACAATAACGATATTAAAATAAATATCATAGAAAACTGTATTTGTAGTGATGATATCTGTGATTGCAGATCTCTATATGATTTAACTGCTCCTTTCGTTGCTGATAAATGAGAAATAACTTTTCTATCTATAATACGACTTACCATGATATAAGTAGATGAGAATCTATCAAGTAAAAGAAAAGCACGTATCATATTTTCTTTTATTATAATAACAATCCTATCATTATCCACTCTATCTAAGTCATTCCATGGGACCATATCAAAATTTAATACAAAACTAAACTTATTACTTGCTACTATCCTACTTGGTTCAAAAATTATTATTTCAGCCAATCCTAATAAATCTGCCCTAGATTGCACAACATTTTGCAATGCTGCTGTATCATAATTTAATATTATCTTGTGATCAGATATATAATGTGAAATAGCTAAAATATCAGAACGAATATTTCTCTTATGCTCCCTTAAATAAGCCTCTGCCACTTGGATAGACTCATGCATTACAGCTTCAACCCTTTTATTAAACCAAGCTTGAATACTATAATTAAAAAACAAAGTAGAAAAACCTGAAATCACAATTGTTGGAATAACAGCTACTACTGAAAACATTAGAATAATCTTTGTTTGCAAATGAGAACCTAAATGTCCCCTTTTTCTTCGTATCCACATATTAATCAACTTATGAGATACACTAGCAATCAACAGTAGAAATAATATCAAATCAAAGAATACTAACTTTATAGCCCTACTATGATCAGGCCCAAGGGGATCATCATGATGAAAAACAACACAGTATGTTATAATCAAAAACAAGAAAACAGATATTGCTAAGAACGAAGCAACGATTTTAAAAAACTGAAATCTACTTATATTACTGTATACCTTTATAAACCAGCCTTTCATTAGGATATCACATGCTGAAGAAATTATTCATAACAAATGTAAAAGATCAGCCCTTATGCTTACATAACCGATAATAATCTAAAAGAACCTACATCTAAAATATTATAAAAAGAACGCTATAAACTTTTCTAATATAATAAAAATATTTATAGCGCATTACATGATTCTAACCTTCTAACAACTCAAGATTAACTGCTGAAAACTTACCATTATTTTTATCAAGCTGATACTTTACCTTTTGGCCTTCTCTTAAACCATCAATTTTGCTTCTTTGCAATGCAGTAATATGAACAAAAATATCCTTAATATCTTGACCAATATTCCTTATCTTATTATTACCTTGATCTTTACAAATAAAACCATAACCCTTTTCTGAACTAAACCACTTCACATATCCAGTGTAAGTTGAATCATCCACTAACCGTTGAGACATTCAAAAATCCTTAAAAATTAAAATAAACGCATAGACTATACTGCTAAGAACATACTAGTTAATAATAACATGTACTAAAACATACAATACCATGTTAGATCAAGGTTAGAGGTTAATATATTTTTTGCAAGAAAAATATTAATTTTTGCACTAGATCAAATATATATTATACAGTTTTTATTACTAGCCAGATGAAGTTATATATTAACGTTAAATAATATATAATAATTCGATTGATTTTTGTTAAAACCAAGTATATAAGCACATACTTTGTACTCAGTTTAAATTATGCATTTATTTTGTTTTGGATATGGATATACAGCTAGATTCCTCGCACAAAAACTTCTGCCCCTAAAATGGAAAATTAGCGGTACATTATTTAACAAAGTAGCACATACAGATAATAAAGATGTTCATTTATTAGATTACAATTTTCCATTACCAGAATCTGTATTCTCTGATGTGACACATGTACTAATATCAATCCCACCAGATGGAGACAATATTCTCCAAAAATACTACAATTTTTTAAAAGAAATCAAATGGTTAGGATATTTATCAGCAACAAATGTATATGGTGACCATAATGGCAATTGGGTTGATGAAACATCTTCAACAAACCCATCAACTCCTAACGGTATTAATCGTCTAAAGCAGGAAAAAATGTGGCATAATTCTAACCTTCCCTCACATATCTTTAGACTCTCAGGTATATATGGTCCAACTAGGAACGTATTACGCAATTTAATACAAGGTAACGTTAAATATACTATTAGTGATACTATATTTTCTCGCATACATGTTGATGATATAGCAAATATTTTATTTACATCAATACATAATCCTAACCCCGGCAGCATATACAACTGCACAGATGATTTACCATCACCATACTCAAACGTAGTTAAGTATGGAGCTGCACTATTAAATATTAATACACCAGAACCAATGGACTTTGAAGATTTATCAGACAACATGAAAAGATTTTATTCTGAAAGAAAACTGGTAAGCAATTTAAAAATAAAAAATGAATTAAACATATCATTACAATATCCTAGTTACATACAAGGGTTACAAAGCTTGATAAAAATCGAAACACTGTTGTAATACCCAACATAGCTAAAGAATTGTAATCTATAACTATCCACAGAAAAAAATTATTGAAAAACCAAATTACCATGCTTATACAAATAAGCACGCCAAAAATTACAGGTTAATGATCTTACACAAAACTGTTAAAATAATAACAACCATAATCAATAAACACAGTGAATTGTTTACCTATATGCATAGTATCTTGCAATATTAATATTCAATATATTCTGACTTTCTAGCATTGAGTATTATTATATAACATTCAAATTATTATTAAAAATCATCTTCGACTACATACACACTATTATAATATACATAAGTAATTTTAACTTGCATTAATCAATGATTAATTGTAAATGTTTTATTCACCATTTAACAAGTGCTATACGAGGAACTAAACATGTCAGTCATGCCAGATCATTGGATCAAAGATAAGGCTATTAAAGAGAAAATGATTGACCCATTTATCGATTATAAGAGGAGTAGCGGAATTTTATCATATGGGTTATCATCATATGGATATGATGCAAGAATAGATAATAAATTTAAGGTATTCACAAATGTTAATTCAGTAACAGTTGACCCTAAGAATTTCCCACTAGGAAGTTTCATAGACAAGGAAGAAGATGTATGCATCATTCCACCAAACAGTTTTGTATTGGCAAAAACTGTTGAGTATTTCAAAATACCAAAGGACATACTTGTAATGTGCGTTGGTAAATCAACTTATGCAAGATGCGGAATTGTTGTAAATGTAACACCCCTAGAACCTGGATGGGAAGGATATGTAACCTTAGAATTTTCAAATACCACACCTCTTCCAGCAAAAATCTATGCTTTTGAAGGAGCGTGCCAGTTTATTTTCTTAAAAGGAGATAGCCAGTGCAACTTATCCTACAATGAAATGCAGGGAAAATATATGAACCAATTAGACGTAACTTTACCAATAGTAAACAACAGTTAGGAATTATGTACCAGGATATAGATTAGAACTCTAATCTATATATCTAAGCCTTTTATCATAGTATATAGCAACCTACTTCTAATGTTTTATAAAATGGCCATAAACATATAATATTTAGTGTTATGATATAATTAATCTACTTGCAAAAATTTATTGTTGGAAGTATAAGTGTAACTTTTAAGTAACACTTACGTAAAAACATGCTAGAATGTACTGACCTTGCTTGCATTAGAAATAATAGATATCTATTCTCCCAGCTTAATTTTAGTACACAACAAAACTTACTAACATTAGTTATAGGGAATAATGGAAGCGGCAAAACAAGCTTACTTAGACTATTTGCAGGACTAGTCCCCATAACACATGGAAACATAAAATATAATGGAAAAAACATCCACGATTCCAATACATATTTTACATCTCTTACTTATATAGGGCACAAAAACTTTTGCAATGACAATTTCACTGTCCTAGAAAATATCCAACTATGGGCTAACTTAAAAAATACCCATGAGTTAATAGCAGCTACAATATGCTTTTTTAAATTACAACCAATACTAGACATAAAATACAAGGATTTATCATCTGGGTGGAAAAGAAGAGTCGCACTATCCAGATTATTAATATATAACACCAACATATGGATTATAGATGAGCCCTTTGCTCACCTTGACATTAATACAAAAGAATTAATATTAGAACTCATTTTTACAAGATTAAAACAAAAAGATAGTATAGTAATTATATCTGACCACAGCGAAGTAAAAACATATGGAGAATGTCAAGTTATCAACCTTGAAGCTTTTAAAAATCAGCAATCTAATAGTTTACAGCATGATCTCTATCTATACTGATTGTAACTTAAAACACCAAACTATACCCTCAAAGCTATATTAAATAATTTAAATTATATATCAATCAGTGACTAAATAACACACTAGAAATACCATAAAAATAGTCAAAAACACATAACAATTTTTAATCTTAGAACTCACAACATATATTTATGCCTTACCCAACAGGAAGCCTATTATTTACTCAATACTTCATCATTACTCTAAAAAACTTCAGAGCTATCTGTACAACAAAAAGTACAAAACTAACTTATAACATATATAACAACTTACTTAATTCAAAGATATGAAATTACAAGCATTCCTTGTATCATCTATCAAGCACACAAACCTCCTATTTAACATATTGTAACTTAGATAATTTCATATAATGTAACAAGTAAGTATTAACAGCAAATAAAATAAAAGCTGTTACTTGATGTAAAGAAGCAAGAACTATAGGAACATTATATATAAATGTTAGTACTCCTAATGTTAATTGAAGACACAAACATATTAATAGTAAATATGCTGGAAAAAGATTCAATCTTAATATTAACAAAGTTATAATAACTACTAAGAAAATAAGAGTTGCTATTAGCTCATGTATAAATTGTACCGTAACAGGATTCTCAAAAATATTATACCACAATGGCTTTATGAATAACAAATCTTCTAACATTAATTTTCCTGCTAAAAAAGGAATAGTTTTATCCAACAATCCAGCATTTAATCCAGCAACTAATGAACCAAATGTTATTTGAGTAACAATTAATACACTAATTACAGAAAAAATTAATGTTCCATTGACTTTAATGTTATAAGTTACTTTAGAAATAGTAGATAATAAAAATTGTCTCCACAAAAGATAGAAAATCAACAATGCTAACAATAAATGAGCTGTTAATTTATAGTGACTTACATGAGGACGATCAATTAAGCCGCTTTTTACCATAAACCATCCTACAACTCCCTGAAACAGTATTAACAAACAAATAACTATGAAATTTATTATCAAATTTCTATGTAGTTTTTTTTTATATGTAAAATATAAAAACGGAATTAAAAATGTTAGTCCAACAATTCTCCCAAGTAATCGATGAAAATACTCTATCAAATATAACTTCCTAAATCCCCGAAGTGTAATATTAAAATTTAGATATTTAAATTCTGGAGTAGCCATGTACTTTATTTTTTCTCTAATCCATGCTCTTTCTCCAATTGGAGGAAATACTCCAATAACAGGATTCCATTCAGTAATCGACAAACCAGAATGAGTAAGACGTGTTATCCCTCCAACTAACACCATAAGCAATATCCCTATACAACATATACATAACCAAATTTTCACACCAACACATACTTCTCTATTATCACTAGCAATTTTCATCATAAACCTATGAATATATCTTCAACATTATAAACAAAAATGAGACTCTTCCTTATAGAATTATGTAAATTTACACAAAAATTTATAGCATTATGACGTAATTTTCACGACTTTAAAAATTACCTGACACTATCTGAACATTTGACGATAAAAGAACCCAATTTACCGATGTATAGTTTACTTATATTACAACTGACAAACATTGAAAAACTCATTAAATATTTTATGATTTACACTATATTTTCAGCTATTTCTCCTATTGACTTCATCAAAAATTTATAGTAGCTTTAGCATTCTATGATTTTTAGGGTTAATAATGCTAAGGATTTTATTTTTATTAAGTTTAGTTATACTAGTAGCAAGCTTTCCGTTAATAAACAATTGGTTATCTAGCAAATCTGGTAAAACTATAATAGATAAAGATACAATTATCTCAATCGTAGAAGAATATATTGCTAATTACCCTCAAAAAGTCATTGACCTCCTAACTAGAGGGCAAGCACAAGCAGAAAATGAAGAAATGAGTAAAAACATAAAAAAGTATAAATCTGAACTTGAGGATAGCTCATATCCTTCTGCAGGAAATAAAGACAGTAAAATCGTATTTGTAGAATTCTTTGATTACTCTTGTGGTTATTGCAAAATGATGTCTGAAGATATGAAACAAATAATACAAGATGGTAAAGTACGTGTCATATTTAGAGATTTTCCAATACTTGGAGAAGCATCACTGAAAGCTGTTCAAGCAGCACTAGCAGTACATCTAATAAACCCAAGTAAATACATCGAGTTCTACCATGCTGCACTAAACCATAAGCAGCAATTTAACGATGAATCTATACTAAGTCTAGTCAAATCAATAGGTATTGCTGAAGAAGATTTTAAAGTTTCATTAGCCAAGAATTCCGACACTATAGAAAAAATGATACAATCTACTAAAGAATTAGCTCAAAACATTAACATAAGGGGCACCCCTGCCATTATAATAGGAGATACATTTATTGGTGGAGCAGCTGATATATCTACTTTAAGAAGTAAAATAGATGAGCAAGGATAAAGGCTTTTTTAAAGCAGAATGTGACTTTCTAATGTGTCTTAGGACGTGTATTAATGTCTACTGGAAAAATTGTTGCATCTTGTGTTTCATTTACAACTTCATTATTTAGTATGCGTTGCGTATCATCATCATGACCTTCATTACGTCCATTTAAGCTACGGATGTTTATACATGTCATAAGAAACATTGATATTGATATAACAAAACAAGTCATAGATAAAGCGATACATGCTATTCGTGCTCCTTCATCATTTACCGCAAAAGCCATTCCCATTAATGTAAGAGAAACAGCAAGTATAGCTGCTGATATTGCAGATGCATAATTACAAATTGAAGACCTCTTCTCTTTAAAAATGTCACTAGTACTTGATTGCACATCACCAGGATCACGTGCGACATAAGAATCTTCATATCTCTGAGTTTGATCTTCTATTGCTACTGTTTGAGTGTCCGAAGTTTTACATTCCACCTCTACTTCTTGGACGTCATCTTTCATTTCTACTATCTCGCTGACTTTATCATCACTAGGACCTACTTCTTTTACATCTGTCTCACATTTCGCATCCACCTGAATTTGTATCTGCAATTTACCTACAGTCGCAGAAGCACTCTCAATACCTGATTTATCTAATAAACCAGTACTATAAACGAGATGAGAAAATGACACAGGTCCTTCCGGATCATCTAGAGCTAATGGATTTGATAATACCGGTAGCAAAACTTCAGATAATGACACAGAATCGATAACAACTGGACTAACTTTACCTGCACAATCAGCATCATCAACATCTTGTATAACATCTTTATGTACTAAATTGTTCGATTTTATAATCCATAAACATGCTGCCCTAAGTATTGAATCTTCAACATTAATACTGCCATCTTCGTTAACACATGATCTAATAAAATTTTCCATAATAACATTATTACCTTGACCAGTCATTATATCGATAGCTTCAGCACTAGATGTCCTAGATCCCCCTATATTACTAATACGATTAAGAAACGCACTTACAGCTTTCTGAGGTGAATAATCTTTCTTTGTCGAAGATTCATAACACATATTTATAAAATTAGCAGCAAATCTAGGAGAGACCAAAATAATAGAGAATAAGAACTGTGGTGAAGATAACTTCGCAGACAATAACTCCTCTTTTATCTCACTTGAATTATATAAATACACATAAGATGCAAGCATCTGTACCAAGGCCATGGACTCTGGTTTACTTATGCCATCACAAGGATTAACTTGCAATTCTGGACCAGATTGCTCACCATGTGGTAATACCGCATTACTAAACAGCTCAGCAAAGCTAACACTAAATCTTGAATTTCTTGCCCTAATAAGATCATCTTGAGATACATTTAACCTACTTGCATAGGATGATAACATATTGTACATTTGACTGTATACTGCACAACTATCACCGTCTAGTCCTGCCACCACTTGCGAACTATAACACATAGGTAAAGAACTACCTGCATATCTGAATAAACTCAAACAAACATCAGCACAAGACATGAAATCTTTCAATAACTCATTGTACATATCCTGTACAGCACCCTGCATTTTATAACGATCACAAGCTACACAAGTAATATCTAACAACTTTAAAATCAGGTTTCTTTCTACAAAATTACCAAAAAGCAATTTTAGAACTATTGCACCCAAGTTTCCTACTTCATAACCATCTACAACACCATTAGATCCCCTGAATGCCTGACACATCATCATTGCTGCTTGCTGAGCTTTTACTTCATTCACTGGTTTACATAACTCAAATATATCAAATGCTAATTTTGAGTCCTCAATCTTTTCTTGCGCAACTTCACCTAATAATAAATGTTGCACTAATATCAAAAGTGTTTCTTTCTTAAAAATAACGTCTGAAGGATTAATTCCAGTACAATGTAATGCTGCTTGTGCAGCATTAAAAGCATCCCTATAACTTTCAATGGCTAACTTACTTCCTGCAACACTTCCTACATTTACCTTATCACCAAGATCACCTAATTTCCCATAACATATATTAAACATTCCTCTAACTACACTCAATGGCTGTCTTGCAACAAAAACAGCATAGTAACACATAGACAGCAACTCACATAACATCTCAAGTCCAGAATTAGGCTCTCCTTTATCTTCAAAGGAAAAATTCATCCTACCTAATCCCGATACAAACAAACAGTGTAAGTCTGATGGGTTCCCTTCTAATGACATCTTGTACATTTGTGTCATAGATTCCAATTTCAATACATTATCAAGTTTTGGGTGATGAAATATCCCATTAACTGCCAAAGTAGCGTCATAATAAGCAAAATGAGTCATACGAGAAGAAAACGGATTGTATGGTACAGGCTCATTAGCAACAATAGCTAACGATCCTCTTGTTGCCAGACATACATCATTAAATACAGATATGTTGTACCTAATTTCATCACCATAACAATCAGATATACTTCCTTGATGAAATACAGAAAATAAATTCTTATAAAAAAGAACAAGTGAAGGTGCCATGCCCATACCAAGACGACTTCTACATGATATAGGTAATTTGTCTGTACCATCACAAATAAATCCATGGAGAACAGAGTAAGCTTTTTTCCTCAATGTTTGGCTGAAAAAATCAGGATTTATGTTCATAAAACAACTTATAGCACTCTTATACACAACAAGAGTAACTAGTTTCATAAGCGTTTCTTTGTCTTGTACTTTATCTAAGCCTTCTATAACTTGTAAGTAACTACCTCTAACACTACAGATCATACTATGCAATATACTGTGCATACTATCCATATCCATAGTCTGTATTCCAAAAAGTCTCTGGACAAACTTGTCACCATACACCTTTAGTGCTTCTGCATTTTCAGGAGTGACTGAACTTGTTTTTCCCCGAGTCATAATAGACATACAAGTTCGACTTAGATCAGATAACAATCCTTCCACTATTTCGTCATCAGTATAATGCCGTGTGGACAGTACATATTGAGCAGCAAGAGAGTGAAGACGCAACAGTAAATACATTTGAACATTCCACAAACGTGTCATAGATGCTAACTCAAGGTGACCTTGAGTCTCTAATTGTTGTGATACATGGTCATAACATCTATAGTTCCTATGATCACAATCTTTCACTACAAAATCTATATGATCATTGCTTTCAACATTACATCTGTCCAAATCATATATCAGGAAAGAAGCTGCGTTTTGATGGAAGGATTCTAGTATTGTCAATAATCCTAATGTGTCTTCACTAGACAATCCCATACTTCTACAAAAATATGCTAAATAACTCATGTTATGAGCCATCACAGCACTTTGTTTAAACTTATTAGTTAACATGCTATACCTCCCACTTTAGAATTATTGAAAAATAGAAAATGATTACATTGTGTCTATACAATACATAAATTCCCAACCAAAAAGACACTCTCTTCTTTTTCAGATGTACTTTAAATAATAACACATTTAAATAAAAATAGAAATTTTTTAACTAAATCCTTACGCTTTTTTCATAACTTGACAAACACTGTTAAATTTTGTTACACAATGTGTCCAATAAATCACATCTAACTATTTCTTGTTGTTCACCAGTTTTCATATCTTTGACTTGTATAGTATTATTTTTTAGCTCTTCATCTCCAAAAATTAACACTATATTATCATCACCTACTTTCCTTAATGCATTTCTCAAATTAGCATTTTTATAATTCCAGTTTACAGAAATACCATTACAACGTAACTCATAAGCAAGCTTCAAAGCATAGGATACTGCATCTTTCCCTATAGGTATCAATACTACACTCCTAGGTTCTTGATGTTTATAATCTATCAACGCACTAACTCTTTCAACACCCATAGCAAAACCAACAGCAGGAGTATCATTTCCTCCCATAGACTTCACTAATCCATCATATCTACCACCAGCAACAACTGCATTTTGTGCTCCTAATTTAGACGTTGTAAACTCAAACACCGTATTACAATAATAATCTAAACCTCTAACTATACTATGATTTACTTTATAAGGAATACAGAGCTCATCTAACCCATATAGAACCTCTGCAAAAAAATCATTAGAGGATTTACTATAAAAATAAGAAATATTAGGAACATTCAATAAAATTTCACGATCTTCTGGAGCTTTTGAATCTAATATTCTTAGAGGATTTGTAATAAGCCTACGCTGACTATCTTCTGATAAATCTTTCTTATATTTGTTTAAATACTCTATAAGACTGAGCTTATATGAGTTCATAGTTTCCTTATCACCTAGAAAATTAATCTCTAACGTTATATCATCTAACAACTTCAACTCATCCAAAATATGATAGCCTAATGCTATCATTTCAATATCTGCAAGAGGAAGATCACTTCCAAAAAACTCAAAATTAACTTGATGAAATTGTCTTTGACGACACTTTTGAGGACGTTCATAACGAAATACTGGTCCACTAGAAAATAATTTGACAGGAATAATTAAATTTTTATTAATTAATACCCTCACAATAGCAGATGTAAATTCTGGCCTTAATGTAATATTTTCACCACTTTTATCCTGAAAATTATACATTTCCTTCATTACAATATCTGAATCATCACCTAAAGTCTTAGTAAACACTTCAGTAAATTCAATGATTGGAGTATCAACAGCTATAAATCCATATCTATGCGCTATTGACTGAGATAAACGATGTATATATTGAAACTTATAAAGTTCAATCCCTAATAGATCCTTGGTACCCCTTACTTCTCTTAACTTATCACGCTGCATAAAACTCTACCTTACATCAATCTACTCGTATTATACTCGAACTACATATTACCATATTAATTAACACACATTTTAAATATTCTAGAATAATGATAACACTATACACTTACTTAAAACTTAAAAAGCCAATTGCTAAATTAACTACAAATATATAAAATGAAAGTTTAATAGACTTTGTAATATATAATGGAAAATAAAGAAAAAATCTATGAAGGAAAAGCAAAAATAATATTTGCAACGTTAAACCCTCTAGAAGTAATACAACATTTCAAAGATGAGATTACCGCTTTCAACAATAAAAAAGCAGCTATTATCCATGAAAAAGGTATATTGAACAACTATATAAGCAGTTTCTTAATGAAAAAACTTATAGATAAAGGTATCAAAACACATTTTATATCTTTATTAAATCAAAGAGAACAACTAGTAAAAAAAATAACAATAATCCCAATCGAGGTTGTAATAAGGAATTTAGCAGCTGGTAATTTTAGTAAAAGATTTCAAATAGCAGACGGTACCCCTTTTAAATCTCCCATCATTGAATTTTATTATAAAAATGATGAGCTATCTGACCCTATGGTAAGTGAGGGACATATTCTGAGCTTCCAATGGCTTACAAATCAAGAGTTAGAGAAAATAAAAATACTATCTCTAAAGATCAACAATATCCTCAGTGAGCTTTTTTTCAACGTTGGAATCAAACTAGTAGATTTCAAACTAGAATTTGGCAAATTGCACAACGATGAACAATCAGATTTATTTTTAGCAGATGAAATAAGCCCAGATACATGTAGACTCTGGGACATATCTACTAACAAAAGACTTGACAAAGATCGTTACCGTTTGAACCTAGGAAATGTAATAGAAGGATATAGAGAAGTAGCACATAAATTAAATGCCATACCAAATCTTTAGTAGCATTTAGCACTAACAATTAAAAACACCTACTTTTAAGAGATAGCAAATTTTATCTACAAATACCTTATATCCCTGATGATTTATTCTATCAATTCTTTACACAAAAATTTCCAAACTTATTATTTACATACTTTCATAATATGATTCACAGTATTCAAAGTCATTATACCTTAAAACACATATCCTATAACACTAAAGTTGCACTAACTCATATCACAGAATTATAAACTTTAAACATCAAAAGATAATCTACTTCATACAATACAAGAACCAGCTCTAACACATCTCCGGGATATTAACATGTTCAAGCTTTCTTCTAATTTTTGTATTTGACTATCTATAACACCTAAATCCTCTGTCAGAATTGTGGCTACACTACTATTTACTCTCTCTCCTGACTTTAAACTTTTCTTTAATTGTGTAATATTATCACATTTTAATAAAAGATCTTCATTACTTACAGGAACATCATGAGAGACAAAATCAGCTACAATATCTTGGTACTTAGCAGCAGAAATAAGTAACTTTTCAACATTAGACATGTGATCTATAATATCATCTCTTTGCACACAAAGGCTCATTATTACAGATTTCACCCTTCTATTTACAAATAACAAATCAGCACAACAACAATCTGCTTCTATTATTGAATAAATTGATTTCAATTGGCAATCATAAAGAGATCTAATAATATCCTTTTTCTTAAATTCTTCAACCTCACCTTTTTCATTACCTATAAATACTGCTATTAATAAGTCCTCTATTTCTTTACTTATCATATTAAAACGCAATGATAATGTGTAATAAATCTCCGTATACATATTACATATATCTTCTGCTGGCATAGAAACCTTAACAAGATTCTTACATATTACACCAATTTGCTCATGTAATTGCACTTGATGTATATCACTACTAGACGACCTAGATTCTCGCACATCAACAAAATTTTCAGCAATTTTACAATAGATATTCTTCAAACAATTTTTTAAGGCACTGAAAAGGAAATTCACCTTTATCACATCAACACTATTTCCCAAAATAATATACTTAAGTAGCATTTCCAATTCTATTGCATCAACACGCGAAATTTCAACAGCACTCCTTATGCTACTACAAATCTCACTACTTCTCAAAACATCACTAGCATCAAATATTTCTGATAAAGAAGGAATACATTTCAAGAAATTAAAACCTTGCTGCTGATCCTTCACTTCAGAAAAAATTCTAACCTGTTCTGTATAAGCACCAAATAATGCTTCATCCATTTTATCATCTTGAGAAACTATTTCCTCTTCTGTAAGATTTTGTATATCTAAACTTTTTCTTTTCTTATTTATATCATTAATAACTTTATAACAAATTTCCCTCGCATACTCTTCTTTCTCAACCCACAACTTTTGAGCTTGCTTTTTATCTATAATAAATCCTACAACTTTATTCACCATACAATTAATAAACTTCCTAGCAAAAGCATCATTAAGCAACACTTTTTTATTCTTTAGCAAGGTAGTAATACCCCTCATTTCAATATGTTTCTGTAAAGTTTGTCTTGACCCATAGTTATTTCTTAACACTTTAAAAAATAGGATGAGCAAACTGTAAAACTGTAAACTATACTCATACATTATTAATGATGTTCTAGCCTCTTCTAGTTTTCGTCTCTCTAGAGTTAATGAATCCACCATTTTCTTTATATATCCAGGCCTTACCAATCTATGATCAACACAAGATGAAATTCCTAAAAATGCACCAGGTTTTAACCTATCACTTCCACTCCTATTCGTAATCATGACTTTCTACCCACATGTTAAAATTTTCTATAATAAATCCATCATCTCCCCAATACACACTAACTCAGGATTAATCTTTGATAAAACTTATAAAAAGGTCTCTAATATATTAATTTTTTTATCTATATTAAAAACTCTTAAAATAAATTTACATATATTAAAAATCTTCTGCAAGAAATTTACTACTAGAATATATGCTTTTTTAATCAACAGAAATCCACAACAATATTAACAAATGTAATATCAGAACTAAACTTTATCTAAATACATATTAATCTTTCTTCAAAAATATTGAAAAATAACATCTATATGCTATAATATTATAATCAACAAACCCCTAAAAACAGTCTATTCAAACAATACAAACTTTTTCCTATATAACGTTATTGAAAAAAGAAAATTAATTTCTATATCCTAGATATATACCAATACATTTCTATCTCTACTTGCTATTGTAAAAGATAATAAGTTAAATACTTGATTTAATAAGAATGTTATATGTTTAAATTTTCAGAACACATAGATAGCATAACAAACAGCATAGCACACCCTAGTTTCTTTTAGCACCACACAAACTGTGTAATTCTATGCTTAAATAATAAGGCTTTCTTTTTGAAAAATTATCTTTGGTTACTTTCCGACCTAAATAACCAGACTTCAACTCCGTACTATGGCCTATCTCTTCAAGAACATTATTATTTTCTTTATCACTTGTCATCCTTCTTGCAGCATTACTACTATTAACATAACTAGACAAACCTTTCGCTTGCGTGGATCTACTATCCTAAAACATTTCTTCTAGTGATTAATAGTTCACACTCACACATATGAGAACTACCAATCCTGCTAACAGTACTACTATAAATGGTACTACAAAAAGAATACTTGAGATCTTTTACATACTGTATGCATAATATTACCGCATAAACATAAAATTAATATATTAAATTCTAAAAACTTTTCATTAACTATTTCAGATCTCAAACTACACATAAATATGATCTGCTATTTTATTTCTACTTAAGTATAAAAGCACTAACACTTTGTTTACAGAAACATTTACATACATACCAAAAACAGTTGTTATTTAGTGCTCTGAGACTATAAAGTATTGCAAGTCATATTAAACGACTTTAGAACACATCCCTCAATATTAATTCTATCTAAAACAAATACTAGATTGTGGTTCTACTGCTATGACACCATTATTACCAACATTTACCATGTGCTGATCTACTGAATGTAACTCTTCTTCCTCATCACCACTTGTTCCTCCTTCTATCACATCACTACCAATACTATTATCAGTATCTATATCACTACCAGAATCAGCACCATCAGTACCCATATTACCAGCACCATCAGCACTCATATTACCAGCACCATCAGCACTCATATTACCAGCACCATCAGCACTCATATTACCAGCACCATCAGCACTCATATTACCAGCACCATCAGCACCCATATTACCAGCACCATCAGCACTCATATTACTAGCACTATCAGCACCCATATCACTAGCACTATCAGCACTCATATTACTACTAGAATCAATACTATTAACAACTCTAGGATTACTAACACCATTGCTCAAATTTCTTTCTGGTGCTTGTACTGATTGTATATCTTCACCTTCCCCAACTGTAATGGCAGCAGTCATATAACATTTTTTACTCATTACATATATCAACAAGGATAACATTATCATTAACAGTATTATTATTACCACTTCTAATAGATTACAATAATTCATAAACTCACTACATAAATATAAAAACCAATAATCTTTATTAATATCTGGCTCAAACAGAAATGTTTACATATCAAATTATCAAGCACATTAACTTAAAAACAGTAGATCATTTGATCTAGTCAACATTATGCTATCAATTACATCAGATTAATTTTAAAAAGTATTTCCACTACCTTAATTAAGATGATGTATAAATAGCACCAGTGATTTACTTTAACCCTGATTTTAAACCACCATAACTAATTCAATATTAGAATTTAACCTCTACAACTATAGAATCATTAAGTCTTTCTAACTAACACTTACTACAAAACATCACTAGATATCAAATAGGTAAACGTACGATAATATAACCTTCAAACCACCACAGACATCTACAATATACTCTGCAAACATCAAAAGCCTAATAATTATTAAATTAATAATTACTTTATTAATAAATTAATCGTAACATAAAAAAGCATCAAGATCTATATAAAAATTTACTTTTTATAATAAATATAAAATATTATTAATAAAAAGTATCATTTTTAAGATCTGATGCTTTTATAATATCTAAAATTATTAACTAAAACTCAGTTGTCCTGCATCAAGCCCACTAACATTTGGTCTACTATTCAATACATGAATTGCATATCTAGCAGCAGTATTAGGAACAGGAGCATTAATTACTGTATCTATACAACAATGCCTAATATCACCAGGAACAATATCAACTTTACATTTTTTCAATTGTTCTTTTACTATTTCCTTAGATTTTACTTGCAGTTGTTTCTTAAAAAATGTACCTAAATCATTTATATGAGTTAATATTTTAGATTGCAACTTACTCTTATGGAATATAGAACAACTCTTTACTACTTGACCTTCCAGCTCTTCTCTCGAACATTTTCTCATTCCTTTAACAATTGACTCATGTGCAACAGACACTTTATGAAGTATAGTAGATGATACCTCAGTAAAAATCTCATCACATGCATTTTTTAAGAATGTATCTCTCACTAAACAAGCAATTTGGTTTTTGACATTGTTCTCCACTTCACTACGTATATCCTGAAGTTTTGCCTGACAATCAAGAGAAGTTTTACCTTGATCTATATAAATCTTCTTAAAAACTTTCTCCAAATCCTTCATACACGCAGTAACTACTTTTTTCCCATGTTTATCCCACAGTGTAGCTCTCTGCGTTAACGCCCATTTATCAACAGCCTCCTGTATAATACTATCTGCATGTTTAATGCGTGAATGTGCTATATAATATACCTCTTTGCATCGAACAACAGCATCTGAATTCTTACTGTATTGTGACAATGAATCATGTAGTACTCTAAAATGTTTACTTAATGTATCATGTAATGTTTCATTAGTCCCACAAATCACTACTTGGCTTACAGTGTTTTCTAGTGGAATAGCAATTTCATTTTCTAACCAGCGCTTATCTCGCCCTTTTTCAGTATCTATAGCATCACTTTTAGTCCTCCTAACGCTTACCCCAGTTTTAGCAGCTGCAGATCTCTTTCCTAGAGTAGCCATACTTCTAGCAGATTTAGAACTTTGCTGATGGACAGAAGATACACTTCTCCTTAATGCTATATCATGACGTGAATCCTTGTGACAAACATCTTCGTACTTATGTTTCACAACATTAGGAACATTCTCCAGAGAACTTCTTGTTACGCTGCTAGGCTCTACACATTCTTGTGTACTACCATGCCTTCCGAGCACAGCTTCACCTTTCCCTGTATCTTGAAAAACCACTCGTTTTTTTCTTAGTGCTACCGTTACTTGCGGAACTATACGTCTAGGCTCACAAGGTTTAACTGAGACATGATCACTACTTTGAGACTCTTTATGCGCTGCCACCCTAGTATGCCCAGGTTCATAAGGTTTGACTGATACAGAACCACCGCTCTGAGATACTCTACGTTTAGTTACATCAGCACGATTAGACTTAGGAGACTGACATAGCATATAATCACCACTTTTAAACTTATATCCAACCAGATTAGGTCGATCATCTGCTGCTACTGCTTGTAACTTTCTCACACCTAAACCTTGACTTTTGGACGTGACACTTAAACTACTTTGCTTAACATCCAATCTTTTCTTCGTAACTACTCTACTTGACTCACCAACCTTAATTGGAATTCTAGATTTGCGAACAACAGAACTACTAGTACTCGGCTCATGCACTTCTGCTTGTACAACTACTACATTTCTTGATGCAGCAGATGTCATCTTCTTATCCTTAGATACACCTTCTCCTAGCAACAATCCCGCACTGTCCTTTCCTTCTTGACATAGATAATTAACATCTGTATTAGCTCCATCAGAAACATTACTAGCCCCTACCATCTGTGCCATAGCTGAAACTGTTGCACAAGACGTACTACTTTGTTCCATATTACGCGTTATCTGTTCAACTTCATCATCAGTCATCTCATCCAAACAAAAATCAGATAACAAATCCATACTATCTTGAATAATCTGAACACTACTTGCAAACATAGCATCCACATCTTGACTAGCAAACACCATTCTAGATCCAGAAGGAACTGCATCCTCCACTACACTAACACCTGTTCCTTGAACAATCCTTTGTGAATTCTCTTCAGTACATTCAGATCCACTTGTTAAACCTACAATCTCTCTAGAACTAGAAATTCCAGGTTTAACATCACTGGGTAAAACATTAGAAATATGATCTTTCATATCTATTAAATCTCCTTGATTAACAACAAAAACTGTATCCTTCCTTAATTTCCCACAAGTTCGTAAACCCAAAATGGCATCCTGTGATATTAAACTGTTAGCACAAGCATGACTTTCTATACCATAAACTCCAGAACTAGGTACTCCACCCATTCTACCTAACATATCTTTTTCAAAATAACTAAAACAGAAGGGATCTATCTTACCAAATTCTGCATATATAGTAGGACTTATTATCAACTCTGAAAAACTAAGATTAGAACTACTTAACACAAGTTTACTACTGGAACGTAATGGGAAACCAAATGTATAAGATGTCAGATGATCACCTTCTCCTCCTAATGAATTTAACCTTATGCGCCCATTTGGCATTACACGACTGACATTTACAGTACTTACATCAGAATTATCAGTACGCAATACCACAAGTTCATGATTAGGATTACTTTTTCTATTCTGACAGTCATAATCAAGCAACATACTACTTTTAGTAGACATATCGTCATCTGAAACATCAGAACATGAAAAACATTCATCAGAGAATTCCCTACTACTAGATTCTTCAATCCATCCAGTCTTTTTTTGCATAAATGTAGGATTATAAGTCTTAGGTATAGCACCTAAACTACAGTGTCCTTGATTCATTGAACTACTATCATCGTGTATCTCAAGGCTATCCGTTTCAAAGTCATCACAGTCACTCAAGTATTGCATTGTATCATCGACTTCCTGTTCCTCATCTACAGATTCACCTTCAGAAAGCGTACTATCGCTCTGAGTATGACACGAACTAGAAGATATGCTACAGTGTTCTTCAAAATCATATAAGACAGGATCTTGTTGATCATCTACTAAACTAGCATTCCTGTTCTGACTACAGATTATTATGAGGCATAGTAACATCACACAAAAAATCAGTAATACTACTATTATCATACTAATTATTAACACATTCGATGTCATAACTTATAAACCTTTTTATGCTATAATTAGCATATATACTACATTTATTAAAAATGCAATATAAAATATGTTGTATATAGCATATTTTAACTAAAATTTTAAAATTATTCTTTAAATAAGAAAAAAACTTACTTTTATAGCAAGATATATCTGTAGTAAATTATCCCCTCTGCAATAAGTATTTTCGTTAATAATTAATTAGGTAAAACAATATACTCAGCAATAATTGTTAATACAAAAAATTACACACCAATTTGAGAAATACGTAACTTAAAATTCGCTGCAACAAAAAGAGAACAATAAATCTATAGGTAAAGACTGGTATCTATCAAATAATCTTTGGCTGAACCAACAAAAAAAGAATGAGTCTATATAACATTAACTACCAGAATATATCCCTAATATTCAATCCACAACAAATACATACGATTTATCTCAGAACAGCAAACCTTAGATACATCCCTTAATAAGAAAAATACAATATACAAGCAGTAATATATTATACTATTAGCTATTTTCAGATACATGCTAACCAACAACCAATAATACACTAAATAAAATCTAATCTATAAGCTAACATTCGTATATAATATACAACCTAACCAATATTTACTTTATAAAAGTACCTCAAAATAGATAAAAAATACCCTTCACAATAAGATACAATGACGATATTAGGTCTGTATTATGAATTATAAACACTCCTTGAGCATTAACACTCTACACAACAGATAACATTAACCAATACGTAATCTATTTTACGTAATCCATTTGTTTAATCATACATATTTCAGCTAACATACCAACCATATATTGAATCTGATTTAATAGCAAATTGCTCCTAATACAATATACAGCAACATACAGTCCCTTATAAATTTCAATATACTAAACACTTTTAAACAACTAATTTATCTGTTCATGCTACTTGCTCCCTGACCATATGAACACGCGAGCCTTCTTCTGTAGGTAACATCTCGGTCTTTTATTGATGTCAAAACAAATAATTTTTAGCTAGATTCAGACATAATAAAAGGTACAACATACAATTCCAGATCTGTATTATGAATTGTAAACACTCCTTGAGCATTAACACTCTATACAACAGATAACATTAACCAATACGTAATCTATTTTACGTAATCCATTTGTTTAATCATACATATTTCAACTAACATACCAACCATATATTGAATCTGATTTAATAGCAAATTGCTCCTAATACAATATACAGCAACATACAGTTATTCTACCCTTATAAATTTCTATACTAAATACTTTTAAACAACTAATTTATCTGTCCATGCTACTTGCTGCCTGACTATGCGAGGCATCTGTAGGTAACCCTAGGTCTCTTATTGGTACCAAAACAAACAATTTTCGTGTAGCTTCAGACATAATAAGTTGAATGCTCATAGTATATGCTGCAACTGTTGTTCTATTCACTTCTATATCAAATATTGAGTGAATACATGCTTCTATTTCCTGTCCAATGTTACACAATGCTTCATAATTACAAGTTACACACGCAATATCTTCTGCATTAGCCATGTCTAATGTAAATTGTCCTATGCTACTTAGCCTATCCTGTATTTGCTCATCAATCGTTTGAGCTCTATACATCAATTCAAGTATTTGTTCCATTATTTCTGGTTGCAATGTATCTTGGTCTTCTTGGATGAGACTAGATAATATATCTCTATAGCACCGAATAGAAGATATTTGAAACTTCATATCTCGTACAATAGAAACCATATTAGCTGCTGTTTGACGTTCAAAATCCATCATAATAAATGAACGCAGATCTCTTTCTGGGTCTACATTTGTCACCACACCCGTTGGAAAAAGATTTGACCTTACATATAATTCAGGCCTTAAAAACGTCCTGAATAAAACATATAATACAAGAGCAATAAGAATTAACAAAAGTATTGCTATAATTATACCAATAATTGCTCCAGTACCCATACATGCCCTAATATAAATTAATATTGATATTATAAGTAGAAATACCACACACTTAGAAAAATCCTGCTATTATATCAGTATTCTCCTGCTCCTGTACATATTAAAAGTATATAACTTAAGTATTAAAATTAAATATACAATAGAATACCTACTATAATCACAAAAGTCCACAACATTTAGTACTTATAAATGCTTCATTATTTAAGAATAATCTCCTTTAATAATTAACAATTAAAATGCCTTTTAAATTTTGAGAAACGTTACATACAACTTGTTCATAGATCTTATTAGTCTTATGGTAAATACCTATTAACAAGTTCCGGAAATGTAATAAGCATATCACAAATTACATACCGGTAATACTTGAGCATCACAACATACTTTACTAGCAATAAATAAACTTGAAAATATTTAAACAATCATATACCCTCAATAACTTCAAATCTTCACTTTCTAAAATTCCTAAAACTCACTATAGAGCTCAATAATGTCGAATTATATTAAATAATTCTCTATTTTTCTAACTTTAACAAAAATAAATATGTAAATTTTAATAAAATAATACCACTACAGCAGAAATCAAATCTCTCAACTACATATTCATAAATTTGATTATTTAAACAGTCAATACCTTACCCAAATACTAAACATTTGGATTTACATATGCTAAAACTCATTAAGCTGCTTGTTTCTCTTGACCACAACAAGACGCTACTGATGTACCTTCCACTTGAGGACTTGGGCTTTGCTCAACCTCCTGTAGATCTTCTTGTCTTTCCACATTAGCTGCAGGTTGTCTAGCAACTTGGTCTGCTATTATTCTCAGGTTAAACAGATGGTATTGTGCTCGCATGCGTGTAATATAGTCAGATTCCAACTTGTTCTCTACCATCAGTTCGTCAAGAGTCAGAGACACAAAAAACATCCAATCCAAACACTCTTCATAAGTACGGTCATTTGTCACCCTTTCTTTGTCTAACATCCGACAAGCAAGCCTTAATTCAGCAACACGTTGTTGTAACTGGAGATAATCCATCTCTTCAAAGTGTTCAAGCACACCTTCGTATTTTGGAATATTTTCACCTTCAAATCGCTCATAGCCCATCTTGCCTGATTTGCTACAAGGCTTAATACAATAATGATAGAGCGCAAAAATAAACAATAGCAAGAGTAAAAAAACTTGTAATGCTATTACAACAATAAGACCCTCTGACATAATCATAACCCCCAATATATTAAAACACACTAATCAAAGAAACTTATGTATTACTTAGATATCTGTTAAAAAGTATTCTTTATAAGAACACTAATAAAGATATATTGAATATATGACGTACCCGAAAGAACGATACTAATTAATTATAGAATAACTTGACACCAAAAGCAACTATTATCAATATTTTAATATTACCACTGCTCCTAGTCAAACACATGACTTATTAACATAAAATAATTACTAACAAAAAACAAATTTGTTTGTCATGATGCATTTTTATTATTTCCACATATAAAAATACAACACTTATGTATAAAAATTTCCCACATTTTTTATATCATTAGTTAGTCAATTCCTAATTCAGTAGACAAACTATTATTATCTAGATACTTTTAGTTGGACATTCTAGCATATAGTATTCTTATTAAATACAATATCTTTCTATATAATAGATAATGTCTTGTCCATGCATTCAATATCAGAACTTACACAAGGAGGATGATTTAATAACACCACACTTATTCATATTATTCACCATATCAAAAAAATCTTTATAAGCCTTTAAAGTGATCTACACTGTAACCATAATGGGCTTATAGAATTTTATAGTTATTATCGTATTCCTAAATCTTCAAAAAATTTCTGCATTATATTACTTTACTCCTGTAGCATTATCCTATAACACATTATTAACTCTTTGCTGGCACGCTAGAATTTATTATATCAATAGTATATCTTCACTTAATGCTAAGCCTTGTTCAGCAAAATTGGTATAAGCACTTTCTGTAACATTTACCATACCACATTGACCAGAACCAGATTCACTATTATTTCTACAATACATCAACAACTGAGGATTTGTTACTCATCATAAAAAAAAACAATAACTTATACTGAAATGTTATTATTTTATTAAATTATGCTAATTATAGCATAATTTTTTAAATAACACTACAATACCAACTGTTATTGTGTTACTTATTATTGACAGTACTCATTTCTCATAAACTACACAGTACAAAACAAGAATTACTACCTACTATCTTAAAATTCCAACAGTAATACAGATATCACACATAATAAACACCATGCTAATACATTAAATACATACTCAATATCACAATATTTACGTGTATATTACATTATCCTACCACCAGTTAGCATACTATGCTTATAACAGTTATATAGAATGTACAAATATCTTATAGTAAAAAAATAACATTCATCATATTAACAAAAATAAAATATTCATTTCAAAATAATCAGCAACATGCTTAATACCAAAATATCTACATTCTCAACATATAATTATAAAATTAAGAACAATAAAGAGAGACAACTCCATCCTTCCATTTGATAAGAATTTCAACTATCAGGTTTGATAATTTAACCAGATTATCCCCATTAAGAATCAACAAGATAATATTAACCAATAAAAAAATCATATGCCAATATAGTAGCTGTTTATTCCTACGCAACCAAAAATTAAACAACCTCTCCAACAGAGTATTATTAATATTCTTCAATTGATTGATTTTTTCAATGATTTTTACCTCTTGTACATTAGTTAACTTCAAATAATCTGTAGTATTATCAACAATATAAGAAAAACTAACCTTATACTCCTTAAGCTGTAAACTTAAACTCTCCCCTACAATAAATTGTGCAACCTTGGATACCGCATTATGAACTTTTTTTAATTTATCCACTTTTTTACCACTGGTATCTGTTTTTTCCTGATCACTCATTCTGAAACCTCATTATTGACAATATAATATATACTATTAGTATAGTATAAATAAGCCGTTTCTAGTAAAAATACACAGTGCCACATTATATACTAAAAAAGTCTTTTTATGAACAATCATCACTTACTGTTGCAGGCAAGTTACTAGGAAAAAAATTACTGTTTAATCAACATCAAGGTATTATTACAGAAACAGAAGCATATATAGGTCAGGATGATCCAGCTGCACATTCCGCACGTGGCTATACAAAACGCACTTCTGTAATGTTTGGTAGCCCAGGATTTTCCTACGTTTATTTTATTTATGGAATGTACTACTGTCTTAATGTTGTTACTGAACAAGAAGGATTCCCTGCTGCAGTACTCATTCGAGGAATAGTATTATTATCTGAAAATAAACCTAATACTATTATTAATGGTCCAGGAAAACTATGCAAAATTCTACAAATAACAAAAGAACATAATAATACAGACATTACACAAAAATACAATTTCTGTATTTGTAACACAGACATTAATATAGACAATTATATATGTACTCCTAGAATAGGAATCAGCAAAGGAAAGGAAAAATTCTGGAGGTTTGTAATACCAGATTTAACATTTCTACTTAATGTCTAAATAAAACATGAATTCGAATTTCACATAATATAAATAACAATTATATACTATTAGACTTACAACAACAAAAATAATATACATTAAGTATATCCTAATGTAGGAGCTAATAAACACTGAATTTGTACATATTCTGTTTTTTCTTTATTAATAGATTGCATACCTTCTTGACAAATTTTATATGCTGCTTTAATGCGGCACAAAATCCACTGTTCTTCTTCATAATACACAAATAAAGTATGACCCCGCACTAAACCGTTAATACAAGAAACTACAGACTGTAGTAACCTAATAATATCATATTGCAAAGACTCTGTAGTATATTCTATACCATCTCTGTACATACTCATTCGTAAACTTGATAACTCATCTTTTTCCTCTGCACTGAAGCCTTCCTCATTTTGATACAAACCCATTATACGTGCTTTTGCCCTCACACAAAACATACTCAACATTGCACATTGAACTCTCAAATTATGTGGATAAGAACACCGTAATAACATTATTTGGTCTCGTATATAATTTATTGCATTAGTAATTTTTAAGAAATCTTTATTATGTGACGGATCAGCTCCTTGAAGTTTCATATCAAGCATAACACTTACCTCTTTCTGAACAACTGGATAAATTTTTGACATGCTTCTACTAAAACATATATTATAAGAAACTATCAGTATTATTAAAAGCATTACAAAAATTGCTATCAACATCAAAACCGCAGTAAAAAAATCGATTTTTTTCAAAACATTACTATCAAACTCACTGATTTCTTTTCTAAGAACATAAAATAACTTTGAGAAAAAATCTATAAATTATTTCTTTATTAGCATTTTTTATTAATATTTATACCTTTATTAGCACACACTATTAAGTAAATTGGCCTTTTATATTCTATATCGAAAAATAAAGTTGTGTAGCAGCAATATTTACTTTAAAGTCCAAATTAGGATTCATTTACATATAATTCAAGTTACTGTAATTTCTCTCAAAGATCTTAAAGACCTAAAATCAAATTCTACAAGCCACCCTCCCCCCCTATAGACTTTCTCTTGAACTCATTAAAAGTAAACATACTACATCAAGTCATGATACTTGATATGAACTTAATACTAACGATGCCCACATTCACAAATATGACTACTATACAACTTATAACTTCCTGTACTTATAACATAGACATACACAACCTCTATATGCCTTTACAAAAAAACTACACAACTCACAGTCGCATGTACAATAACTTTCTTAAATTTCCATCATATTACCCATCACATCAAAATAACTCTGATTAATGTTAATTATGTAATTTATACACCATACAACTTTTCTTTCAAATCATGATATACATATCTAATATTAATAATTTTTATTAAAATAAAAACTATTTACTATATGAGACAGTACCCCTTACATACAGAAATATATTAAAATCTTTACTTGATTATAGAATTCACTATACTAAATAGTTTTCAGAATAAGTCAACATCCCATTATCAATCAATATATCTTAAAAAATCTACCTTTTAATGTGTATAACCTTCGATACTTTTTAAAGATATTGAAGTAAAAGTTAAATAGTCATCATCATACAAGAATCCATCATCACATAGTTCTCGAATACTATCAAATTCATCTAACACTCCAACATCCTTCATAATAAAACCAAGTCCTTTAGCAATAAAAGCTAAACCACAATCTAATTTTGCATGATATGTTTTCATTAACTCAATCTGATCTTTTACTTTTATATCTTTTACTAGATTAAATATATTTCTTAATGAAATACGAGCGTACAATATGTTTTGTAATTCACATTTTATCAAAGCATATCGGTATTCACTGTACGCAAATATTAAGTTTTCAGATTGAGAAATAACATTACCTAACAACAATGCTTTCTTATAAATATCATCATTCTGAATTTCACTAATAAAACAAGCCATTTGATGCTGCACATACTCAAATCCAACTTTAACCATCAAAACACCATATTGAGCAGACTCAGCTTTTATACATTCAACATTATTTCTATCACAAAAATCCTTTAACTGTTCTTTCAATTTTACTTTTAAGTAACAAAGAATAGAATTATGTAATCTACTATTAGAAATACTATAGACATGCTTAGGTAATGTATCAACTCCATTTAGTACTGCTCTAGAAGTTCTACACTTTTTCAATATACCATATAACATTAAAGCAAAAATAATACATATCAAAAGACTAGCCATAGCTAAATAAGTTCCGTATTTCATAATGCAAACTCATAAGTTAATATAAGTAAACTTACACACTACTAACGTTAATAACTACACTAAATGATATATACTTAATATATTAACTAATAATATTAAATAAAATTTAACAAAAAATACCCTGTTATTAAGTGCTATCAGTCACAAAAACATATGCAGAAATTATTAGATAACAAGTTATTACATTGCTCCATATCATCCTAGAAAATACTATCCACACATATTCATAACTAGTTTTTCATAAAATTTCATAACTGATTAATAATGATTAATAATAAGAATTATTGTTTATGTTTAGTAGTATCTAGCAAATTTTACATTTTACACACAATATCTCAGATTATTTTTATACAATAATCAACTTTATTTTCCATTGAGCAGAATACAAAATCACAGATTATAATCCACCAGTAATATGAACACCTACTTCAGCAAAAATATTGAAAAAGTTACAAAATTATATTACATAAAGTCATACAATAATAATAAAACATTAAAATACGAAAAAGTTGCTTAAACCTAGAAATAAAAGAAAACACATTCATAAATCTTTTGTTCTAAATTCCATTTCCCTTTAGAATAACATGTCTAAGACAAGTCTAAAACCCATGATTTTAAGATAAAACATATAAACATGTTTTACGAGAATATTTAGGATAAACTATACATTTACAAATTCATGCAGCTTACTAATAGAACAATTACTTAATACTTCCAGATTTTTAACAAATATACTATTACACTGAGTAAGTATGTACTAAAATTTTCAAAAAGTTAAAAATTAATAATATAGAACAACTTTTACACTAAAGTCATAAGCATTGCTACAAAAATCCAACGGTTCACTTTAGAAATCTTTTATGTAATTCTTCAAACTATTAAAATATCATAAACTATTAATAGAATTTACCTTATAAAAATTCTTCTACCTAATTTAAAATCTAATAAATTTAAATAAAATTTATAAATACAAACTATAATCATTTATAATTTAGTCTTCAATCGCCCATTTCAACTAACACTTAAGCAACATAAATGCTTTTTTAAATTTACACTAACTAACAATCTAGCTACTAAACAATCATACGTTATCTTACTTTACAATCTTTTACATTAATTTAGAACATGTTAAAAATATTAGTATAAGGGTGCTTTAATATTGAAAAATTCAATTTATGTAATTCTTACTACAGGTTAACGTACTTAAAATTATTCTTAATATCTAAATATATCAAATACATAAATAAAAGGTGCTTGAAATTACTATAGTTACTACAAATAAGGACATTTATAATTTAATTCAACCTCACTTTATAATTATCATCAAGAGTATTCATAGTTTCTTAAGCACATTTTCTTTTATACACATCAAATTCGTCTCAAATAATGAATATGAATCATATAAAATTATTCAATATAAATTATATTTCTTATGATATTATTCCTGTTAATGGAGCTTTAGCCCCATTAACAATTCATGTATGGTATACAAAACAATGTTTTAAGCAGCACTTAAACCAGGATTAGAAACTCCATCAACACTAGTATTACATAAACCGTTCCGCTTTGCTGCAGCAATTTCATTTTTTAACATAATTTTAAGCTTTTTTATACAAAACTCACTATTATATTTCACCACTTTACTTGCGTCATGCATTTTTAATACTCTCTCACAGACTTCAGAGCCCTTAACATCCGCATAAATGGCATCAGCTTTTCTCATGAAATCAGAGCTATTTTGATATAATTCTTCGAATAATGCTATAGTCTTTTTTATTTCTTTAATACTATCAGCAGAATCACAATCTTCTTGACCACTACGTATAGAATTACTAACAAATGCATAAGCTCTCATTATAGAACCACGACTTATGACCATCTTCGTAGCTAGTTGTTCTAATGCGCTCAAATGTTCTGAATCATGATAATTACCTATACTATAATGCTCTGTTGTAATACTATATAATGAACGCATAATAAGAGAAGTTGCATATCGAAACCTTAGTCTTTCACGACTATCATGTTTTAACGTATCTTCACTATATTTACTTAACACCCCTTGAACATATCTATTCGCTCCCCTACTAATCTTGCTTCTCTCTTTTTGTACAGACACAGCTTTATTAATTTTTTCACTTAACTTAATATATAAAAAAACTGGTAACATAATAGGAAAAAGTATAATAAAAAGAATTATATTTAAGGTTTTTTCCATTTTACTTAGATTGTCAGCCATAAAACACCTAAAAATTAATAATAAATATTAATATATTTTAGTACTATTTAATTTTTCTTACAAGATATTAAGAAAAAGCTTAAAAAAAACATCTTTTATTACTATTCTTTTACAAAAATAGTATTGATATTATGGTTAGATCATATAGTTATATAATTTAGGTTAACTTTTTTACATAATTTACATTTAAATATCAGCTAATTAGTAATACCCACTTTTTTTAATTAAAATATTTACTATTTGCTAAAATTAACACTATACTTAATATGTAAAATCACCAATAAACTCTTCATCTATGCAAAATTAAAAACAAATTACTAAAGAAAAAGTTTTAATACAAAAATATTTTATATACTACTATTTATATTTTAATAATTTTATTAAAATACTACTAATCATATATTTACAAAACAGTAACCATATAAAATTACAGAATATTTATTTTGAAAATGCATAAAAACAAAAGGCTTAAATGTTGTAATAATCTTTTAGTAATCACAAAATTAGTACTAATAATTACATAAAAAAAGTGTTTCATTACCTGTCAACATATTACTTATTTTTATCTGCACTACCCAAAGAAGTTATCAATTCTTCATCACTACTAGATAAAACAGAATCTGGACTATAAACCCTCCCTTGAGCTTCTTGATCACAACCAGACAACTCTCTTAAACCTATATTAGAGGAAGTACTATAAACAACACCACCTTCAGCTAAAGAAACTATAAACTTATTATATAAAATAAAGCCATCTTTTAGATCATTAATGCATGCTACTCTCCCACAATTTAATATAACTAATCGTGATCCTTTAGAGAAAGGCTGCCTATACTCTTGAGTAGATATCATAACAGATTTGAACAAAAGTGATATATCATATCCATATCTAAGTCCCAAGTCAGTAAGAGATTCATCATATACTGGAACTAATTCAGATATAGCTTTATCCTTCAAATCACATAAATAACGATTCTTATTAAAATCTAAGGGTTCTAATATATTAAAATTTTCACTTGATATTTTTGCTCGTTCTGTAGCAGGAACACTTGCCATACTCATTGACCTACACGGCTCTGATATTGCAGATTTTATATCGTCAACGTACTCCTGTATATTATAAGAAAAAAAATCAAGATTATGAACAGCAAGAGACATATGCAAAAAATCATCTCTTGCAATTACATTACTATACTTTATTAATTTCTGGCATAAACATCTCATCCTATTTAAAGTGTTTTTCACCTCATGTAATAACAATTTTGCAGAAAATACTAAATCATTTGTTTGTTCAGGATGAATACGCATATCAATAACACTATTATATACCTTAATTAAAGAAGTTATAATATTCAATACATCAAATTTTATAATTTCTACAACATCTCGATCTAAATTTACACGTTCCACCACAGCTTGGTCACTTAAAGCATCACAAGCATAACTAGCAAGTCTTAACAATGCTCCTGCATTTAAAGTAAATGGTCTATACAGCTCTGGTTTCTCATCTAATCTAGCACAATGCATACTGTATAACCTTCCACTTATCTCACCCAACTTTGAATAACAAGAGAAATATAAAAGGTTAGATATATTACGCATGAAAACCTCATAAATAAATTTCTAATACTTAAAAAATTAAGTAATTTATCTAATAAAAACATATAATTATAATAAATGCTAGAAATTTATTTAAAAAATTAACTGTATACAGGAAAAAACCTACATACTAACATCCTGCACTACTATTAATTAAATGAAGTTAAGCTTGTGATTTGATCACTTAAATAACCAAACAGTAAAAGGGGAAATATATATTAATTGGGTACATTTATATATGCTATAGTATTAACTAATACAACTAGAATACATGCAAAAAAAAACGTAAAAATTGTAATAAAAAATTAAAAAACTGGCAGCTATTATGCTAGAAAAAATTTAGAAAACTTCTGGACATAATAAGCAACCAACGGTGCAGTAAAAATAAAACTATCCATGCGGTCAAGAATACCCCCATGTCCAGGAATAAAGCTCCCACTATCTTTTACTTTACATAAGCGTTTTACATAAGATTCTGTAATATCACCAACTTGTGCAACAAATGCTATAAGAATACCTGCGATAAATGCATGGAATACAAAAAATATTCCAAAAATTACAGATATAACAACACTAATAAACGCTCCAGCAACTATACCTCCAAACAACCCTGCCCATGTCTTATTAGGACTGATCATAGGAACTATTTTTTTTTCGCCAATATTTTTACCAACAAAATATGCAGCTACATCTGTTCCCCAAATAACAAAAATCAACCATATCAGGATTATCTCTCCATGTAATAAATTATAAATATATACCAAAGATGCATAAGGTATTACTATCATAAAAAATGCAGGAATATAATATAATCTTCTACATTGCATAATATTAAACAACTCAACAGAAGAAACCATAGCAAGAAAAAAACACAAAATATAAAAGGCGATTCCTCCAAAATACAAAGATAAAGATACAACAGCACAAATCAATATAGAAGACAATGACCTTATAAACAAATTACCACTTACCATTGTTTCAACCAAATTATTATTAAACTTATACAAGATATTCTCTAATAAAAACAACCAATTATATCATAAATACAATTTAGTATAATGTTAACTAAAATCATAGAAAAACTAAATACATTTTATTTGTCTTTATTACATAATATTAAATTTATACAGACTAATATTAACGAATATTGCATTAAAAAATATAAAACTTTATGCTTATTATCCTCTATACTAGAGCGTACTTAATATATATTATTTTGTGTTGCAAGTTTAATAGTATGCAATTATTATTACAAAAAGTTCGAATTGATGTTTTTATTTAGACATTAATTAGAAATGTTAAATCTGGTACTATAAACCCTCAGAACTTCTTCATTTTTCTCCCTTCACTGATTCCTCTCAGGAGTGCACATATAACTGTATATTGCCAATACGCTATTGTTATAATAAGAATTATTTTAAAATACAGCTTATACCTTTCTTAAATAAAGAATATATTACGGAGTTATGGAAAAAACTCATGAAGTCTGGTACTACAACCCTCAGAATTTCTTCATTTTTCTCCCTTCACTGATTCCTTTGCAGGAGTGCATATATAACTGTATATTGCCAATACGCTATTGTTATAATAAGAATTATTTTAAAATACAGCTTATACCTTTCTTAAATAAAGAATATATTAGGGGTTATGGAAAAAAAAACTTATGAAGTAAGGATTACATATAAATTCAGATTAAGATAGTACTTCCTAATACTCAAAGTCATGCATCTATCAACTTTTTAAAAATTTATTCTTTGAAATATCAAAACAAAGCAACTGACTTCTGTAAAACCATAATTAGAATTAAACATGTAACAATTCCTTCTCCTTCGAAGTAAAAGCATCATTTACTTTTTTCATAATATCATCTGTGATCTTTTGTATTTCTACTCCAGCTACACGTAAATCATCTTCAGAAATCTCTTTACTATCTTGCATGACCTTTAATCTATCCATGATATCTCTACGTATATTACGGATAGAAACTCTACAGTCTTCTGAAATTTTACCCAATAACTTAACCAAATTTTTTCTCATATCCTGTGTCATATCTGGAACAGTCAATCGAATTGTTGTTGCTTCACAAGAAATCCCAAATCCAAGATTCGAATTCATAATTGCAGTTTTGATAGCCCCTATGTTGTTAGAATCCCATACTTTAATCATCAAGGTTTTATTATCAGATACAGATACACTTGATATTGTATTCAATTTTACACGTCCACCATAAGTTTCAACAACAATTCCATTCAATACAGAAGTTCTTGCTCTTCCAGTTCTAATACCATCAATATCACTTAAATATACAGATAAACTCTTTTCCATTCTACTTTTAGCATCTTGTTTAACTTCACTTATCATTCACTTATACCAATACTTTAACTTAATTATATATTGTCGTATACAAACCATCTCCACGGATTATATCCGCAAAACTACCAGGTTGACCCAGATTAAATACAATAATAGGTACTGAATGCTCTCTAGCCAAAGAAACAGCAGCAACATCCATAATTTTAAGATCTAACGATAATAAATCACGATAAGAAATTTTATCATATCTTACCGCATCAGCATTTTTTTTAGGGTCAGCAGAATATACCCCATCAACCTGTGTACCTTTAAATATAGCATCACAACCCATTTCTATACCACGTAACGCAGCTGCAGTATCTGTAGTAAAGAATGGGCTACCTACTCCGGCAGCACATATAACTACTCTCCCTTTTTCTAAATGACGTATAGCACGTCTTCTAATGTATGTTTCACAGACAGCAGTAATAGGAATAGCTGACAAAACTCTAGATTGAACATTTACTTTTTCCAAAGCATTCTGTAGAGATAAAGCATTCATCATAGTAGCTAGCATTCCTATATAGTCATTACTAGCTCGCTCAAATCCAAAAGATGCTGAGGCTGATGCACCACGGAATATATTTCCACCACCTACAACCAAACACAGCTGTACTCCAAAACTATGGACTTCTTTGAGATCATGAGATAGCTTATCCAGCACCTCTATATCACACCCAAAGCCTTTTTTTCCCATTAACGCTTCACCAGACACTTTTAGTAAAACTCTAGAATACTTAACTTTAGTAGCAGAGGCCTCACTCATTAACTTTCCTTTTCTTAGCTAGTAACTAAAATATAGCAAACACAGATACGATAAATTATATCTTAGCTACAAAAAGATGCAATATACAAATTCCCAATATCATAAATTTATTATGATCAATAGTAGGCACATAATTGCTATTCTTATTTTTCTTATCAGCATTTAATTTATCTTTATCAATCAATTTAAATATCGCAAAAAATCATTTCACATATATACAAACAGAAAAATCAATTTTTCAAATTCTTTTCATATCTATAAGTTCACCATAATAATATTTTCCTACAATCAATTACTTAACTACATGAATTCAGTAATATGTATTTTACATCATTTAATATACTAAAATCCGTTCCCGCATGTAGTTTAGACATCATTCCGCTGATTATTTAATAGTAAACTTTCAATCACATGAACTTTTCCTAATAACATGACACGTCGTTTATATACAACACATATTAACTATGATCTTATATATGAAATTATACCGAAATCTATATAAGTGCTACTAATATTAAAATTAACCTAAACAAGAAAAAATTTTTTATGATACCATTCTCACCTGATTATTTACCTTATTAACAGATGATCTTTTCTTGACATGCTCTTTTTTTAACAATTTACTATCAAATATTTTTAATACCCTTTTTAATAAGTTAGGTGTCAAAATAGACATCAAATTGACTGATAAATCATGATCTTTATCTGTACCTTTTACCTTGTAATCTATAGCGATAACACCACGACTTTGTCCTCCGGTTAACAACTTTCCAATAATTGGAGTTTGCCATATAATTTTATTAATCACATATGCAGGAATTATTTGTCCTTTTATGTTAAACATCTTTGTATTTAGATCAATTTCCCCACCTAAACTAATACCTAACTCAGAACCCTCTATCCAAGACTCATCTATACTTATTAAGTTATCTTGATAAGTAAATGGTGCATTCAATGCATTGAAATATATTCCTTTACCATTTAATGTATTAACTACTCCTTTTAGTGAGGATAATGTTAATATTTGAGCCAAAATGGAAGCATTTACAAGATGAAAATTTGTTAATGAAAACATACCAGAAGTTATTTCACCAGCTTTTACCGGATACATATAGAAAGATAATTTTCCTTTATCTACAACTTTTAAAATATCTATCGCACGAAGAAGTTCCCCTGCATTATCAGTATTTATTTCTAATCCAATAGGCCCATACTCTAAACTAAAATTACTATTATCTAGAAAATTTCCTGTCAATTTTATTTCATTACAAACAGTATCATAACAACTTAATTTGAAATCTACATTATTAGCTACAACATTATTTTTCATCATAACGCGACTTACATTGACATCAATTTTAGTTTGTTGCATCGGAGATTCCCCTTTCATCATCTCAGAAAAATCAACAGTACTTAAATCTAAAGATTCCCCGAATACTTTTACTGTAATAGAATCATTACTCCGCTTTAACTCAGCTGTAATATCTGTATCTTTCAATTTTACCTTATTTAATAATAATTCTAAATTGGCTCCCGTTTTACCACTGAGTTCTATATCTACACCTTTACCAACTATAGATGCACTATCTATTTTAATTTCTTTCTTATCCTGAAATGAAGCAGAAAACTTTACTACACTATCAAAATTATTATGTGTTAATCCATCAAAGTGAATTTTTAACTGAGAAAGATCAACATCCCCTGTAATGACTGTATTATTGGCATTAATATCCCATTGAAGGTTTGACTTCATTACTCCTGAACAATCTCCATATTCAAAAATTCCTAACTCCTTTATATTGTCCGCTGAAATATACCCTGCAAATTCATAGTGAAATTTATAATTATCTTGCAAATTTCTATCCACTTTCAAAGACATAGGAAAGCCATTCATATAACCCTGAGTATTTATATTCACATCGTTATCATGTAATGTAACATCAACCTTAGCATCATAAACATCAAAAGTATTCAAAATACTACCAGCTTTAAAAGATTCAATTTGTGCATGTATATAAGATACATAATCTACAATATCGTCATTTAGTAAATTAAATATCTTAAAATCAAAGTTAGTATGAGACTTACCAAAAATTTTGTTATTATCTAACAGTATAAATTCATCTTTATTTACAGCTTTATATAATTGCTTTACGTCACCCACAGAACTACCACTAATGGTCATCACTGCATTTTCATCTTTTAAATTATCTATTTTTAATATTCCATCTTGAATAACTACACCTTTAAAATCCGAATTATCAGAAGTAATAATAAATTGATTATCACGTAAATATAATTTACCATGCACTATACGCACTGGATCAAAATTATGGTTGAATTTTATCGAAACATTTTCTATATTTGCACTAACATTATAGTTTGAAAGATCATTATAGATGAACATACCATCGCGTTTTCCTTTAATTTGAAGTTTCAGATCAGTAATTTTTCCGTCTGTCACATTAGTACAATACCAACGATTTAAATCAGGATATAAATTAACAAACCAGTAATCACACAGCGTCTTTGGAAATATAACATCAAAATTAAAAGTCAAGTCCACATTTTCGTTATCAATCATTCCAGTAGCAACTATTTTACTTTGATCTAACAATAAAAAAAAATTTTTCACTGATAGAATATCATTTTGATATACTAATCTAGTCCTAAAATCATGGATGTAGCATTTACGAGAAGAAACACAAGGAACAACACCTTTTATTCTTTGAATATTTACATCACCATATGTAATTTCATCATGTTCATCAATTCTCAATACAATATCACCACTAAAATTTAAATTATCATACAGCGGAAGCTTTGCATTTAAATTACCTAAATATCCTAATACCTTAGTATTAAAATTACCATATGATATCTCAAAAGACATTATACCTTTGTAGTGTTCATGCACTGTCATACTGATGAAAGAATTGTCATTTTCGACATTAAAATCAATAGTATTTTTATCATACCCTTTATTCATTTTGACACTAAGTTGTTTTATCATTAGATCTTCCTTACCATGTTTAGCAAGAATAGCATTACTAATAAATACTGGTATATCGAGTTTGATTGCCTTTAACAGCATATCTTTAAGAATTTTTACAGAATTCTCTACAAGATTTATTCCAACTTTTTTTTGAATGTCATAGAACTCAATACGGATTTTAGGAATATCAATATAAGAAAAATCACAATTTCCCCACAAAAATAATATCCCAACTCTAGAATATAACAGGAACTTAGGTATTGTAATATTTGCCCCAAGCTTAGGGCTTTTAATAGTAAGATTTTGTGATGATAATATAAAATTTTCACTCTTATTTTGCCAAGTTAACGTAGTACTACCTATATCTATCTCAGAACCAGGAAAAACCGTAGCAAGTTTATGTTTTACATAAAAATTCAAAAATTTTGCATTAATCTCTATAACATCTCTATCACGAACATACAGGTAGGATACACTACACACAATAGAGATCATCAGTATAAAAAATAATCTTATAAACTTTTTTTTTTTTAGCATAATAAACACTAAATTAATACACAGCGGTGTTATCTATACATATTACTCAAAAGATATATTTACTTTACTACACTGATCTAATGTTCTAGAAATGTAAACATAAGGACATGATAAAATTCACCTGACAATCTGACTACGTGCAAGCATATCTGCTTTCTGATTATACAAATCCCCTACATGAGCTCTAACCCAATACCAAGTAACTTTATGAAAATTAGCGAGACTATCTAATTCTAACCACAGTTCCAAGTTTTTCACTGGCATCTTATTAGCAGTCTTCCATCCATTAACCTTCCATTTCCTGATCCACAATGTAATACCATCTTTAACATATACGCTATCAGTATACAAATCAACATTATATGCTACTTTTAATAACTTCAGTGCCTCAATAACCGCTGTTAACTCCATCCTATTATTTGTAGTATCGGAATCATTACCACAGATTGTCTTTTCATTATCATCAAACAGCAAAACTGCTGCCCATCCTCCAGGACCAGGGTTACCAGAACATGCTCCATCAGTATAAATAACTACTTTATTCAGTTCATCTTTCATGTTAAATATATACAAAACAATCCTGATCTTAAGGATAACATCTAATATTGACTATATCAACACTGAAAACAAGCATCTATTCATACAATAACAAATATACTCTTCCTTATTAAAATTTTATCAGAAAATTTCTTTAATTAGGCAACATAATATAATTATGAATTAACTGTTCTTTAAAAAATATTTTTAAAACATAATTACACTACGTATTCAATAACAACATGTTAAATAATATAACAATCTAAGAATATATAAATTTTGTAATCACATTTTTATATCTCAATACTAAATCTAATGAAAAAATGCTATAAGCTCATGTTGAATTTCATGTCGAAATAAAAAATAACCGCAAAATCAACAATGATTCATCTTACTCAGCATAAAAAACTTCACTTAATTCAACACAAATTAAGCTCTTTGTCAAAAAACACTTTTTCATACCATTAAACTTTAGTAACAAAAAATGTACGCTTACGACATAAATAGTAAGCATTACTTACATGTACTAAAACTAAGCATTATCCTCAAAATCAATAATGTTATCATTGACTATGAATATCTAACAAAACGAGTATTACTATCAAAAAATCAATTTTTACGAGAAAAAGTTTTACTTTAAAAAAATACTAATGTATAATTAATAAGAGGTGTAGGGTTAATTAAATTTAGCCCAAGTAAGCATACTTTAAGTATTATAAATAGCAATTAGCTTATACAGCTAAATACTAAGTAGTGTTTGTTATAGTTTCCTTTAATAAAATTCAGTGTATATCTATAACAAATGCTACTGGTGTTTTTATAGGTAGTTAAAACATTTGGCATTTTCCTAGTACATAATGTTATGCATGAGGTTAAATTAAGTAACTAACTAGCTTTCAATTCAATGAAATCATATTATTTTAGGGGTATGTAGTAAAAATAATCTAACAAATCAAGAAGGAGTTTGCGATTACATACTATTACATTATTATCTATCTAGCAGACCAAAGTTAACTTTACATACTGTGTAATTCTTTCAATTCATAGGTAAAAAAATGCCAACAACACTAGGGACTGTAGCTAGTAGTATTTTAAATACTACTAGTAACACAACAAACGGTACAATAACAGCTACTGCAGAAAGTACCAGTTCTATTCTAGAATCAACAACAAATACCGCATCAAATATTTATAATACAACAACCTCTGCAGTAACCTCAGCAATAGAAACTACAGCCAGCAATGCTTTTAATAACGTTACTAACATAACAAATAGTATAATAACAACTTCCACAGAAAGTATCAGTTCTTTTATAGAATCAGCAACAAGTACCGCAAACAATATTCATAATACAATATTCTCTGGAATAACCTCACCAACAGGGAATATCACAAATACTACTAGTATTACTAATACAACATCCAATGATAACAAACAGGAGACCACCTTAGCGCTCATAGGCATATTCTTTTTTTCCTTATTATTATTAGCATTTATTATCTGTATTCACTCAAAACATACAAGAGCCAATCAACGTCATCAAGACGAAGAGATACCATTAACAGAAGAAAATTCCGACAAAAAAAAGGGATACAAAAAACATGGTGATGTTATTAGGTTTGACGATGGTAGTGTGCTACCAGTATCTGTAAGATGCGATGAGAATACAGATGTTAGGCACGGTCGCTCACCACGTGTTATAGAAACAAACGACTCGGTTACACCTGTGTACAATTTTTCAAACGGACCTAGCTCTCGATTAACAGACCTACTAGATGACTTTGTTCAGAGTGTAGATTATGGTATAGCTCACGCTCGTCAAGCATGTGGTAGATTTTTTCGCAGATAAAAAGAACCTTTTTTTCTCTATAACTATTTACACGAAATATTCTTTTCAAACGACCCACCTAGCTCTCAATTAACAGACTTATTGATGACTTTGTTTACGGTGTAGATCATAGTATAAAGTTAAGCTCGTCAAGCATGTTGTAGGCTTTTCACAGATAAAAAGAATCTTTTTTCTTTATAGCTATTTACAAGAAGTATTCTTTCAAACGGAACACCTGGCTCTCAATTAACAGACTTATTAATGACTTTGTTTACGGTGTAGATCATAGCATAAAGTTAAGCTCGTCAAGCATGCTGTAGGCTTTTTGCAGATAAAAGGAACCTTTTTTAACTATTTACACAAAATACTCGTGATGTGCATTACATACTATTGCATTGTAATATCACAACATTAATCATATACTTAGTCGTTAACTCATTTCCTAAAGTACCAACAAAACAAAATATACCCATAATTAAAAAAAGTTCACTACAGAAGGATTTTTTTATATTTAAATATTGAATTTAATTTATTAACCTATATAAATAAAAATATAAAATTAAGTTTTTTAATATAATTATGAATAATACGAACATAACTAATTCTACACAAAGTAACAATAGTACTAATAGTGATAACTCAGTTACAATCTATGCACCCATTATAGCAATAACGTGTTTATTTATACTGATGATTATTATATGTCGCCGTATGCACAGGAACAGAGAAAATCAAGTAAGTACTACTGCACCATCTCGTAGTACTAGTTTTGAGATTAGAAGACATACTAACTTTACTAACTATGTACTATATGACTCATTTTATGAACCTGAGCTAACTGACAGAGAAGTTATGGCATTAGTAGATGTAGATGCACCACACAATAACACTAGAAGACATAATAATAGTAATTCTACTAACGCTTCAGGAAGATAAGGTAGATAATTTTATTCATTCTGTTCTTATAATGCTTCGATGAAAAATGACATCACAAGTATGATTAACGACAAGCTTATAGATCATTGTAAATGCTAGTTATATAAACAACATAGTAAATACTGTATGATACATATTACTTAGTTTCTATATAGTTAAGGTAGTAAAGACAATTTATAGTTTTATACAGTAACATTATACATACATTCATACAATAAATATCTATTCTATGGAAGGAGTATAAGCGAATTTTTTATACTATCATACTATAGGTTTAATCAGATTATCTCTAATGTTACACTTATTCTCATTATCTTCTATAAAGATCCTTTTGTTGATTTGATGTGTATATTACACATCAATTCTATTTTTTAGAGTACTAAAAATTTTATATATCAATAATAAATCTGATAACATAATTATAAAAACACTAACTAATAGTATGACAGCATGAAAAAATTCACTTGTACTCCTTCCATAGAATAAGAATAGAGATCCATTGTACTATATGACCACTACAAATGCAGATTCTTTCTAAAAATATTCTCCTACTCCTATTAGTTAGCATATATTCCAGTTTCAGCAATACAAAGTAAGAATTACATTTTATAAAGCATTACATGCTTTTAAGTAAAATCATCTTTTGAAGCTTCTATTAAAAGAATTACTTTAATAACTTTTCTATAATTATAGAATTACACACGCAAATCAGGATTCAACACAAATCTTGTTATATCACCAACTCATATGAACTGAAATAAAAAAATTGACTAACAAACAGTACTAACCTACAATCAACAGGTGTACTTACATAAATCTAGAAAGTACATCTCTCTTTTATCAATTAAAGTATATAATCATTATTCAGGTAAGAAAACTATGGTGAATAATACAACAAATGCCACGACAACTACACAAGGCACTCCTACTAATACTTCCCCATTAAGCACAATTGTAAGCAGCGTTCAATCCACAGCAGAAAACCTAAGCTCTGCTATCTCTTCTACAGTTACTGATATTGTCAATGCTACATCAGAAGCTGCAAGTACAGCATTTCAAAATTTTACTAGTAGTGTCACACAATCTACAAGCAGTCCAACATCTTCCACTACAGCAGGCACTTTCACTACAAATAATTCTACATCAAGCAATATTACTGAATCTATATTTAATACTACAACAAATGCTGCTAATACGACAACAAATCAACCAGAACAAGATCAAACATTTCTTATTACTTGTTCTATAATAATGTTGTTAGCAGCAATAATAGTGATGATATATCACTGTTGTTATTTACCTAATGCACATCGTCGACACAGAAGGCTGCGGCACAGCAGCGATGGGACATTAGAAGAATCACTATCGCAGTTCGAACTGCAACTCCATGACTATGATGATACAAACAACGAACTCACCCCCCCCCCCCTCTTCACAACCAGAAGGTCCAATTTTACGTACACCACATTCTCACACAACTGACCAAAACAATGAGAGTGATATTTTCGCTTCATCAGACGAAGATGAGCACGAAGAAATAAGCACAGTATTACAGGCGGTCAACACACAACGGTATCACGATAATAGGGCAAGTAAATCCCAATAATTAACATATATTTCTACAACAGTTCAGGAGGAAGTAAACTACCTAGTGCTCCCTCAGGATGTAGAACATATATAGTTCTAATATATCCCTATTATTATTTAGCTGTTTACCACGAAAAATTTGAGTCAACAGATACATATAAACCTATCTACTAAAACACAATAAATTATCTTTTTTTTTTCAACACTTCAATGTTGTAAATAACTAACAGCTTCTACCAATTTAATTTCTCTTATCAAAAGCTATATATGACAAATAATTTTCCATTAAATCTTACTATAGTTAACTCATACTCACTGAAATAATAAAAAATTGACTAATTAAGTAATATCAACTTATTTATTAATAGGTGTTTTTATCCTAAACTGGACAATGTTTCACTCTTATTAATTAAGTCATTAGATTTATTTATATATATTTTATGGTCAATACTACTACCCCTCCCTCAATAACCACAAATCCTATGAACAGTACAACAAGTAGTGCTACAGTAACCACATCATCTACAAACAGTACACTTCTTAGTTCTACAATAAATGCAGTATCAAGTAGTACTCAATCTATAATGAACAACACAACAAGTGCTATTAGTGAGACAGCGCAAGCTATAGCAGATACAACAAGTAATATCGCTTCTACCATAACTTCTACAATAACTAATACTACTAACAACATAAGAGAAGGTGTGAATTACACATTAAATACAATATCAAATAGTATTATCAACACTACTATAGAAACCACAACAGCATCCACAACAAATTCTACTACACCACTCACTTCTAACACTACATATCCTACAACAAATTCAACAAACAGTACCCTTACACTTAACACTACAAGCAACACATCCTACCTATTCAAAGAACCCTCTGACTACTTTAAGACTGGATTAATGTCATTCCTATGTTTTGTTTCAATAGTCTTTGTACTCTATGTCCTATTGAGTGCCCTATTTAATAATAACCAACAACAAATAAGGCAAAATCCATCAATTGATGAAGGGTATGTATCTTGTAATTCTTCAGCGTTAGCATCAAATAATAGTACATCACATTCATCTAACCTTGATAGTGAAAACAATGAAAATGATGCTCATTCTACTTCAGGTGAAGATGATGAAGAAGCTAGTATAAATCTATCTTTATTAGCCAACAATTCAGTACAATTTCATAATGAAAATGATGCTCATTCTACTTCAGATGAAGAAAATGAAGAAGCTAGTATAAATCTATCTTTATTAACCAGCAATTCAGTACAATTTCATAACGAAAATGATGCTCATCCTACTTCAGATGAAGAAAATGAAGAAGCTAGTATAAATCTATCTTTATTAACCAGCAATTCAGTACAATTTCATAACGAAAATGATGCTCATTCTACTTCAGATGAAGAAAATGAAGAAGTTAGCACAAATCTATCTTTATTAGCTAGCAATGCAGTACAATCTCATGGAGACAATCAAGTCACTAAATTATAATAACTAAACAATTAAATACAATTGCGTCGTATTATAGGTTAAAATTTTTATATCCGTTACTTTTATCCAGCTTAGTAATTTTTAATAATATCACACAGTTTTTAACCAGATGAAGAAAACAAATTAACCCAATGTTCTATAACATATGATTATGTAGTCTTTTTAGAATATAATGCTACTAACTATCACTTTTTTATTTAAGCCTTCATTGATCCAGCTTTTATTGCAAAAAACTTGAGTAATATAGATATACGCTATCTTTTTCTACCATAAACAACCAAATGCAATAGAAAGTTATTGCCCTTGTTATATTATCAGCTCATATGAACTAAAATCATAAAAAAATTGACTAACTAACAGTATTAAGTTATCATTTGCAGGTGTGCTTATCTAAAAATGGAATACATTTGTATTAATCAAGTTATCCATAAGTCACTAGCATAAATAATTCTAGTAAATAGACCTCTTAATTCATTCAATTAAGTAAAAGATTATGACAAATGAAACAAACTTAACAACAAATCCTACTGGAGCACTGACAACAACACAGGGAACATTATCGAATATTACCACTCCTTCCAGCGATACTGCTGAAGACATGGCAACGACGATATTCTATAGTATTATTCTTATAGTTGTTTTTATGATTGCTGTAGTAAAGTTGTTTTTTCCAACGCGCACTGATCCTTATAATAATTTACTTCTTGATAGTGAAACTGAAACTGAAACTGGATATAGTGATAGTGATACCGACCTTGACAGTGAAGAGAACATACCACTGTTGGAGAATGCACATCTTACACTAATAGATGACGAAGAGGAAGAAAACATAATCTCACTTATCAACTTAACAGAGGTTCACGTTACAAACACACACGGACGCAACACAGATACTAATGATACTGAAAGTAATAATGGCCTTGATGATGATGATGAAATACCACTGTTGTTGCATGGAAGTCTTAGACTGATGAATGAAGAGGATAATAATGTAAACCCATCTGTAATCTTAACAGACGTTTGCACTACAAATACACAAGAGAGCGGCTCTATACATAAATAACGAAACTAATGTACAGCTATCATATTATTCAAAATGAATATAACTTATATTACACATTTTTCAAACCTAGCAAGAAATAAACTCTTACTATATTAGAAAAAGAGCAGTATCAAGTAGTACTCAATCTAAGTATGGTAGCTATTATGTTTTACAATAACATGAAAAAGCTCTTTTAGAGTATGATAATAACGATATTTTTTGCTCACAAACAACATGTAATTCACATCAGCATATTTATACTTAGGTATCAACTTACAATGTATTTATTACATAAATACACTATATGATTTACAAAACACACCTATCTATTAATAATAATTTGAAGTACAATAAAAAATTTTTTTCAAAACCAACTCTTTTTCTTACGATATAAGCTTTACATAAGCTTATAATTACAGATCAAGTCACCACAATTATTACACAAACATAAGCTCAATCAAATCAACTAGATAATCATAACCATATAATATATACGAAATACAACTCTAACAATTTTTACTTGTTTTTTAATCAGTAAACGGTTTATAATTAAATAATTTCTATCTATCTTTTTCATGGAGAATAACAGTGAGAAGCATAACAGATCCACGTATTGTTGTACAACAAGAAGCAGATCAACAACAAGAAGTTCAACAACAAGCAGACCAACAACAAGCAGACCAACAACAAGAAGTTCAACAACAAGAAGTTCAACAACAAGAAGTTCAACAACAAGAAGCAGCTCAACAACAAGCAGCAGCTCAACAACAAGCAGCACTACTACAACAAGCACTACAACAAGAAGAAATGCTACGACAACAAGCAGAACGACAAGAAGTAATACTACAACAACAAGAAGCAGAACAACAACAAGGCGGTAGTCCGGTTCCGGGAGGCCGACCATCAACAGTATTTAGTAGACATGCAAAAAACTTGAAAAGAGCTATACTTAACCAATGCTTGATGTTAGTCACAGATCTCTATCTTATACTATTTGTACCAGTCATAGTTGTCGGTATAGTAGTAATGATGCTACGTCAGTTTATGATGATATTCAATGAGACATTTATTCTTCCTTGGGCTCTATCTTGTAATTATGCACGCAGTACTAATCAGGAACCTTTACCAGAAGAGCCAGAATATGATGATATATCTGTTTATGGAGACTCTGATGTAATCTTCCCTTCACCTAGCGTAAGAAATCCGTTTCGCAGACTTTCAGATTCTGCTAGGAATCATCTACAGTATGTCAGCAAAAAGCTATCAGCTGCAGCTCTATGTTTTGTTATAATTATGCTATCACCAATATTCATAGGAATTTTAGCATGTACAATGGTATACCGTCTTGCTACAATATTGATTAACATTGTGGCATTCCTTTTTGCTAAATGTTGTAGTTGCATTGCTGATGCGTATAATAGCAGACAACAACAACAATATATTCCTGTTCCACAAGAAGAAACTTGTGATTCTACAAGTCACGGAGAAGAATGTAGCAGTAGCGATACATATGCTACGCCTTCAGAAGGACACTCTTCAGGATCACAAGAAGCAACAACATCACCACACCCGACAGAACAACCAGAGCCACTATCTACATTAATAACACAACATGGACCAGTAGAATCACTTATACTTAACGCAGCTGAAATCGCACATAGTCGGAGAATAATTTATCCATAATACTGCGCGAAGGTTTGTTGATAACTTTGTAATTTATTGTGTTATGATACATAGTTTGCAAAACGTAATTTTTACTAATAACAAACTTCAACATATAAACTGAAAGATTATGAAAAAAGTTTTATTATTAGCTAATTTTACTCAACCTCTCCTTTTATAAAGCCATTTTTATACAAGTTTAATTTAAATCAATACCTACACCTCATGCATAACTATAAGACTATCAATTAAATACATAAAAGACAAATTTTATATGTACTTAAAATGCATTAACATCACAACAGTAAGCATTACACTAACGGTCATTATGTCATTTTAAAATTACGTATTTTATACATTATCAATAAAAAATATATTTAGAGTACAAGGTTTACAAATTCCAATAACAGTAAGAGGACGTAGCATTACTTAAAACCTTAATAAGTTTTTTAGGTTGTGTGCACAATGTCATAAATAAAAGCAGTATTACAAAACAACAAAGTTAATGCTCTTTTCTTGATTATTTCTTGACTTAGCAATATTTACATCACTCGCTGTAACAGCTGAATAGGTCTTATGCGTATTTAAATAAAAGCAGTACTAAAAAACAGCAAAGTTGATGTTCCCTCTTGATTATTATTTTCTTGACCTAGCCAATATTTGCCATTCGCTGCAGCAACTGAACAGGGCTTATGCGTATCTAAATAAAAGCAGTGCTAAAAATAATAAAGCAGATATCCTTCTCTTGATCATTATTTCTTTAACCACACAATACTTAATCATCCATCATTGTAACAGATGAATAAGGCTTATGCGTACTTTCAGACCATGTTGCACACTACAATACTCACTTGCCTTTTAAAACATGTCATTTACTTATTACCACCAAATAACTTGGAACTAGAGAACAGTTAGCTAACCAATAAAAACTAATGGAAAAAACTTCAAGTATTTGCACACATGGAGAATATATTATCACTTCACCTAATATCAGCACAACAGATATCGATTATACACCATAACATACACGAGCAAGTTCCTGCACAATAGTAAAATCAAATTAACCAACACTCACTAAAATAATGAATACTTCACCATTACAATAGGTAAACTATTACTAGTATTAGCAACTCAGCCAATATACTTTATAAATTAATTTCAGAACAATAACAAAACTCTAAACTTCATCCAGAGTTCATTCTAAGCAATTCAAAATTCTTCTTATTACAGTTAACATCAAATCAATTAACATACATACTTTTTTCTGTATCCATTATATAGCTCATGACTACAATTTGTGAAAATTACCAACAGCAAAAATTCTTAAAATATAAGAATTTCTTGTACAAATCTTACACTTGTCAACAATATATTAACACAATATAATCACAAACATTATACTTGACAGTATATATATAGTTAAAAAATTGAGGGATAAAGTGAAAGATTTATCAAATAATAATAACTCACGCAATTCCAATCCTATATGGAACATATTGCGTTCAATATTTACCACGCTAGGAAACTGGGGAAACATGTTAGCAAATGTATTACCTAGAATACTAATATCAGGAATAGTACCACCAATAATACCAACCAATGCAACGAACAATAACCCCCAACACAATGAAAACAGCTCTACGACGCATTCTAATGAGAACACACAAAGTTCAGACCATAATAACATGGAGCAGCATACCAGCCAAAGCGAGATTCCAGTTTTGCAATCTAGTGCTAACTTAGACAGTCTCAGTGATATAGAAGAAACTCCAAGACGGAATAATGAAGACGAGATTCCAGTTTGGGAATCCAGTACTGACTCAGATGGTATTAGTGATACAGAAAACATGCCAATAGATAGTCATGAACAACATGATTCAGATACGGTAAGTAACGACACTAATTCAGACATAGAATTCATCTCAGAGGAAGATGTCCTAGAAGCATCAGGTTTTTTTATAGTTGATATATGTGATAATCCTAATAGTAGTGTTACACATATAGACTTGCAATCAGGATCACAGGATATGGTATATCGTCCTTAAAGATTAGAAAAATACCTTATTATTGGATTTTCAAACGTAGTTCAAACACTTATACATTTATTAATTCAATGAAAAAAGTATAGGTCTTTATTAGTGGAAAGTTGTAAACTGGGATTTACAAGTGAATTACTTTTGAATATATGTTCAATATAAGGTATTTTTACTAAACAAAAGATACTTACTTATAACTTAAATCAATATAAAACTTTTATGTTATACTGTTATAATGTTAATCAACATTCAAGCTTTTATTTAACCATAAACTTAGAAATTACAATGAAAGAACAATTCCACACAATAAAATTTGATGTATACTACAAATGCAATTCACAAATATAAGTCTTATTATATCAACTATACATGTCTTTGAAATATAGACTTCTTAATACATTTTTATAGACTATATTTTCTGCTTACAATATCAACTATTAAAATCATTAAACTATCATATGAATAATATTAATAAAATCTTCAATATTCCACAAACGCTAGAACCACTTGTCATAATAAAAATGTATATAAAAAAACTAATTCATTCTGCAATATATATAGTCAATCAAGAAACACAACTACATAATCTAGCATCAATATTTAAGTTTTATGTTCCAAATCTTGAAATAATCATATTTCCTGCATGGAATTCAATACCATATAAAAAAAATTCTCCACATAATTCAGTTATGGCAGAAAGAATTAAAACTCTATATTCCCTAATCACTAGACATAATGATAATCCCTATATTATTATTTCAACAATTAATGCAATTACTCAAAAAGTATTACACCAAAATATCATATTACAATCAGTATTAAAAATTACATCTCTACAGAATATTACAAAAAACCATATAGAAGATTACTTAACCAATCACGGATACAGTCAATACTCAATAGTACAAGATATAGGTGAATTTGCCACTTACAACAACATCATTGACATTTTTCCTACAACTTATAAAAATCCCATAAGGATTCATTTAAATAATAATCTTATACAATCAATTCACTATTTCAATCGCCAAACACAATTAATAGATAATAACTCTTCTTTAAATGAGGTTGTTATTTATCCCACTTCTGAAATAATAAAACAAAAAAAAAATATAGATATTTTTTCTAAAACCTATAAAACAAAACCAAACCAAGATCAAAACCTATTAAACACAATAATCTCTGGAAAGAAACACATAGGAGAAGAAAATTTCTTGCCTTTATTTTATAAAGAAGAATTACAAAATATTTTTAACTACATATCACAAAACACAACATTAATATTTAACGATAAGCTTATAAATGAAATAAAAGAATATAATAATCAGATATACCTAAATTACAGATCTCAACTATCCTACCAAGTGCCTCCACCTCAACTTTACGTTGATTCTGAAGAATTTAAAATTATAACTAAACAGTTTCATAAAACTATATTCTCACAATCTGACAACACTAGTAATAATTCAGCCTATACCGATAGAAATATACATACTTCTTCCTTCAACATTACAGAAAAGATACAAAACGTCCCAAATTTTAAAACATTAGTACAAAACAAACAAATCGACATATTTGAAATATTGACACAATATATCAAAACTACATGTCACACAAAAAAATTAATAATAGCTTGTTACTCTACTGGCTCTTTAGAATATATCCAAAATAGACTTAGAACATTAAATATCAAACTATGCAAAATAGAAAACTATCAGGAAATATGCTCTTCATATAATATTGCTATATTACCAATATATCACAGCTTTATCTCAAAATATACTATTGTCATAGCAGAACACGATCTATTATATAAACAAGAAACAACTAATAAAAGTAACATTTCAAATATTATTAGCAATGATACTAACCTAGATATTGGAGATATAGTAATACACAAAGACTATGGTATTGGGAAAATAGTAGCACTTGAAACTACTAAAGTATTTGATAGTTATCATGATTTCATCAAAATAGAGTACTATAACAACGACAAACTATTCTTACCTGTAGAAAATATTAATCTTATATCCAAGTATGGACAACAAAATGTCAATGTTACCCTTGATAAACTAGGCAGTACATCATGGCAACAACGTAAAACTAAAATAAAAAACCATATCAAAAAAATTGCAAAAGAATTATTAACTATAGAAGCAGCAAGAAGACTCTCTACTGGCAAATCATTTTTCCCTGATGAAAATTATAAACACTTCTGTAATGAATTTTCTTATACTGAAACAGAAGATCAATTACAAGCCATAAAAGACATGGAACATGATCTATCAAGTGGTAAAATAATGAATAGATTAATTTGCGGAGACGTTGGCTTTGGAAAAACGGAAATAGCTTTACGAGCAGCATTCTTAGTAGCAAGTCAAAACTACCAAGTAGCAATTATAGTACCAACAACTCTACTGTGCAGGCAACATTTTATTGTTTTTACTGAAAGATTCAAAAAATTTCCTAATATAAAAATCAAACAATTATCTAAAATTGTTGCGAGATCCGAAATAAAAAAAACTAAAGAAAGTTTATCATGTGGACAAGTACATATAATAATAGGAACACATGCCATATTAGCACAGGACGTTACGTTTGCTAACTTAAGCCTATTAATTATAGATGAAGAACAACAATTTGGAGTAAAGCAAAAAGAATTACTAAAAAAAATCAAAACAAACGTTCATGTAATTTCACTATCTGCAACTCCAATACCACGGACACTGTACATGTCACTATGTGGAATAAAAGATTTGAGTTTAATAAAAACACCACCAAAAAATAGATTAGCAGTTACAACTTATACAACATATTATGAAGAAACTATAATAAAAGATGCTATAATACGAGAGCATAATAGAGGCGGTAGAGTATTTTATGTTTGTCCACAAATTAGTAATATAAAAAGCATCAGCGACAAGATAAGAAAATTAGTACCAGAAATAAAAATGAACACTGCCCATGGACAACTTTCCCCTACCCAACTTGACACAATAATGAACGATTTTTTTGATGGCAAATTCACAATATTACTTACTACATCAATTATAGAATGTGGATTAGATATCCCTTTTGCCAATACAATCATAATACACAATGCCGATATGTTTGGATTAGCTCAACTCTACCAATTAAAAGGAAGAGTAGGACGTAGCAGTACCAAGGGTTTTGCATATTTTATATTATCTGAAAAAGCAACCAATAAATCTGCTATAAAACTGGAGATAATACAATCAATAGATTCTATAAATTCAGGATTTAATTTATCATTACATGACATGGATATCAGAGGATTTGGTAATTTAGTGGGAGAAGAACAATCAGGTAACATAAAAGATATAGGCATTGAACTATACCAACAAATGTTAGAAGAAGAACTTAACATTTATAGTGAATATCCTAAAGATCTTGACCATATAAATATCAATATCAATGTTAATATAAGAATTCCTGAGCATTACATTCAAGATATAGGATTAAGAATGCGAGTATACAAAAAAATTGGCAGTCTTAAAACAAAAGAAGACATAGATAATTACTATATAGAGTTAACCAATAAGTTTGGTAAATTGCCAAACGAAGTAGAAAACTTATTGAACACCATATATATAAAACAACTGTGTGCAAATATTGGCATTTATGAAGTCGAACAAATAAAAAACAGCATCCTTTTAAAAATAGATAGCAATACAACTCTTAAACAAAAAATTCTTAATTATTTTATCAATAACCCTCTAACTTTTAAGATACAAAACAATAGTATACTTATGCTAATTAACAACAGTTCCAATTGCATTATAAGTTTTATTATACACCACATTAGCAAAATAAACCTATTAAACAAGAAAGCAATATTATAAATTTATTATTAAAAATATCAGGAAAGTTAGTTAGAAGCTATATATGAATAGTATTAATCTTTATTTCTGATATTAATTTCTTGATATCAAAATTCTAAACGCTAATAACACACACTTTGCATTATTATGAGAGTAATCACTATTATACATCGATAAAATATAGATAGACTATACAATATCTACTCATTACCTCATCTTATAAAAAAGACAATTTTACAGTAATATTCATAATGTAATGAAATGCATACATACATTAATCAATAAAATATTTTATATTTTTAATTTGAGATAAAATTTCACAATAACATCATCTTTTTCAAGTGTACCAATGTTAAAACACACATATTTTGGTAGATATACTGCTGAAAAATATTAGAGCAAACCCACAACATCAAAACCTCAGCTTCTGCTGCTGGGCTACTAATACAACATCATCACTAACATTTTCTAGATCATCTAATTCTGAATTCACATTATTATCCTGTTGATTCGTATTATCCTTTACAGCACGATGACATATTGAAAATAATGGGAAAAAAAAGAATACTAAAGTTACCAATACTATCATACTAATTATGGTAACAACAAATACTTTATCATTCATATAAACACACACTATTATTAATATTATTTAATTTCTCTAAGCATTGCTCCTTTAATGCAAAACAACAATCATAAATAATATCTACAAATAATCCTCCTCAAAGAGAGATATTTACACTATAACTTCTAATTAGCAGATACAATCAAGAGTAGCACTTATATTTACAGTCATATCAAGAGATACAGCCAATATTTTCTAACAGGAGTTAATATTCTTATTATTTACACAATCATAACTTGCATCATTATCATCAAAAACTACTAAAATCAAATAAAGTATAATAACCTTTTAAAATTTGTTATGTAGAGTAGCTTTTAATAAATATACCATTAACCACATCTATGAGATACCTCCCAACTATTATGTCTACCTATTGCTTGACATGTAAGTTACCAAGAAGAAGCGGCAATTCACCTGTATTATTATTACATTGTGACACCTCTATGTCCATACATTTTACACTAGATGATTAAAGTATACAAGTATGACACAAAGCAGTATCATTGACATAATTATTGAACAATGCTCAATGAAAGCACTATTTTTTATAATGGCACTGTATTACATTTGATAGTGTATAGGTATAAACAACATACAGGGTTAATACCCTTTAAATACAAAACAAATTTATATATTAATTACTTGATAAACTTATAAAAGACTTCATAAATTATATACATAACAATATATAAGAAGTACCAAGCCAAATAATATTCTGGCTTTCATTCATAAGTTGAGTATTATGTATTACATCTATTCTATTCAAATTACCTAGGGAATATTCCCTGTAACCTAAACACAGGTCTAACTTGCTCAGCAGAATCAGCAGGATCTTCTTGATGATCATGCTGACACAGCAGAAAAGGTCTATTTTCAACGTTTGAACTTTCAGTCACAACACTAACTTCTCCTATCACATCTAATGCTATCACAGCATCACTCAAATTATCAGGAGGTCCCCCCCCCCCATGCTCTCGTAAATATGCCATCTGTACTCTATGTCTTCGAATATTGCTTCTACAGGTTTGAACACTACGTACACATATCATCACTGAAAACATTAACAGAAATGTACCCATTATCATTATAAATGCTGCAATAAGTGTACTATCATGGAGACTATTATTCCTAGTACTACTAGTAACCGTATTATTTAATACAGGAAAAATTGTTGTAGCATTACCAACACTACCTTCTACTGTACTACCAACAGCACTATTCAAAATATTAGTAAATGTACTATTTAATACAGAAGAAATTGTTGTAGAACCACCCCCATTTTCCATTGTACTGCTAACAGCACTATTCACAATATCACTAACCGTATTATTTAAGATAGAAGAAATTGTTGTAGAACTACTCCCATTTTCCATTGTACTGCTAACAGTACTATTCACAATATCACTAACCGTATTATTCAAGATAGAAGAAATTGTTGTAGAACTACTCCCATTTTCCATTGTACTGCTAACAGCACTATTCACAATATCACTAACTGTATCATTTAATGCAGAAGAAACTGTTGTAGTATTACTCCCATTTTCTACTGTACTACTAACAGTATCGTCCAAAACACGAGTAAACAGATTGCTTAATGTAGTTGTTGTAAGATTTCCATTTCCTATACTTGTAGTACTATTTAAGACATACGATATACCATGATTAACACTAGACACAAGAGAAATTAACACATCCCCTAACCAATTGAAAAGCAACATAAATAAAAAATGGATAACACACTAGGTTAATTATATCACAATTTTTATGAAAATTTAGATCACACTTTACATAAATTACACATACTATTGGATATTACGTATTGTCTATATAATTTCCAAAAGCATCCAGCAATCTCAAAATCAATTTAATTTAACCAGTAAATATTATCCCCCCCCCCCCCTTGATCATTACGTCAATAAACAAAAAACTTATTTGATACTTTCTCATTCATAAGTTGAGTATCACGTATTGCATCTTCCTAGTCAAATCATCTAGGGAATATTCCCTGTAACCTAAACACAGGTCTAACTTGCTCAACAGGATCATCAGGAGCTTCTTGATGATCATGCTGACACAGACAAGGTCTATTTTCAAGGTTTAACTCGTCAGTTACCACTTCAACGTCTCGTACTATATCTAATTCCATTGCAGCATTATTTACAGTATCAGGAGGGTCGCCTCCATGTTCTCGTAAATAGTTGAGTCGCGCTCTAGCTCTTAGAATATCAGTTCTACATCTTTGAACACTACGTACACACATCAACAACGACAACATTAACAGAAATACACCCATCACCATTATAAATGCTTGTAAAAGTGCATACTCTCCTCCACTAGACTGACCTGTAGTACTACTAGAGATAACAGTAATCGTACGATTGAATGTAGAAGAAATTGTTGTAGAACCATTACCACTCTCCATTGCACTGCTAACAGTACTATTCACAATATCAGTAACCGTATTATTTAAGATAGAAGAAATTGTTGCAGAACTACTCCCACTTTCCATTGTACTGCTAACAGTACTATTCACAACATCAGCAACCGTATTATTTAAGATAGAAGAAATTGTTGCAGAACCACTCCCATTTTCCATTGTACTGTTAACAGCACTATTCACAATATCAGTAACTGTATCATTTAATGCAGAAGGAATTGTTGTACTCTCATTTTCTACTGTACTATCAACAGTATTGTTAAAAACACGAGTAAATATATTACGCATAGTTGTCGTAACATTTTCACCTCCCATACTTGCAGTAGTATTTATGACATGCAACATACCATGGCTAACACTAACAATAATAGCAGCCAAAGCACATCTTACCCTATTGAAAAGTAACATAAATAAAAATGGATAACACACTAAGTTAATTATATCACAATCTTTATGAAAGTAGTATTTACGGTACGCGATATACCATAGCTAACACTAACAACAATAGCAGCCAAAGCACATCCTAACCTATTGAAAAGTAACATAAATAAAAAATGGATAACATACTAAGTTGATATCACAATCTTTATGAAAGTAGTATTTACGGTACGCGATATACCATAGCTAACACTAACAACAATAGCAGTCAAAGCATATCCTAATCTATTGAAAAGTAACATAAATAAAAAAATGGATAACATACTAAGTTGATATCACAATCTTTATGAAAGTAGTATCTATGATACGCGATACACCATGACTAACACTAACCACAATAGCAGTCAAAGCACATCCTAATCTATTGAAAAGCAACATAAATAAAAAATAGATAACATACTAAGTTGATATCACAATCTTTATGAAAATTTAAACTCCACTTTATATAAACTACAAATATATGTATGTTGTTGTGGCTTGTGTTATCTTATGTATGATATGTCATATTTGTTACCATTTTATACAAGGAGTGTAAGAGGAAAGACGTATTGCATGTGAATTTAGTAATCGGATGAAATGTAACTTCCCTATCTCTTGAGAATAACTGCTAAATATAATAGCAAATCACAAAATATCTAAAAAGACATACTTTCTTCAACACATTCTGTTTCTTCTTCAACTCTAGACATAACATCTAATTCCATCCCTAAATCACTACCAACACTATATACAGTACTTCTTCTATGACACAATCGAGCCATCCAATGTCTCAACCTATGGCATACATTCTGTGGTACGTACTCAAGATCAAGCTGAGTAGCAACACCCCCCTCCCCTTCTATATTAACTCTACTCTGTTGTACTTCAACATCTTCCCTAGAATCACAACAAATAGATGCTCTTGACATACCTGTAATATTAACATCAGAAGACATCCGAGGTTCTCTTATCTCACTAAACTCACGTGCAATACGCCTAACACGTCTTTCCCCTTGCACTCCTTGCATAAAATGGTGACAAATATGACGCATCATACATAAAATAGCACAAGCCATAACAACATACATAATAGTATTTATATGATAATTAGAAGCTGCATTATCCTGACTAACTATGCTGTTATTGGTAGCCATTCCCACACTATCAGTAGTGCTACTAATGTTAGAAACTGTATTACTAGTAGTAAAAGTGCCGTTAAAGATATCATATAGCATTGTAACATTACGACGTGTAACATCTAGTATACTATCTACAGTACTGTTTAATATAAACGATGTATAATTACCAATCCTACTAGTAACTATTCCTATACTATCAGTAGTACTACTAATATTAGAAACCACATTATTAGAAATAGTAGTCAGTGTGTTGTTAAGTATATCATGCAGTGCTGTAACATTACGACGTGTAACATCTAGTGTACCATTTACAGTATTGTTCAATATAAAAGATGTATAATCACTCACCCCAGCAACAATAGAAGTAAGTACAGACTTTAACAAATCAAGCCATGACATGAGTAGAAAAAAATCAAGATATGTTATCAATTATATAATAATTCTCGTCTAAATCAATATTCATAACAAGGTAACCTACCAAACAGCAAAAATGAATCATATTTCAATTTATTGTATTTTAGAAAATTGCTATCCTACATATACAAACACAATAACAAAAAATAACATTTTTACATAAGCAAACCTCTTTACCTAAGAATCATCAGTTTTACAGTTATTATGGGGTATATACATTATATTCCGGGAAAGGGATTAAAGCATATACTAACTTTACATGTTTGCAAAGCTTTAGCAAAAAAAGCTACTACTCCCTATCCCACTTTCTGCTATACATATATGTTTGCACATCTGTCAGATTCATTTAGGCAACAAAATTCTTAATACAAACAAAAATACATAATTATACATATCAACTATTGCACTTACACAACATGAGAATAATGTAATGAACATTCTTTTGATTGAATTGAAGCAACATGCTGTTGATCCAATACTTTTGGAATACATTCACTTTCTTCCTTTGATTCTTGCGGATTAATATCGTCTGAAACAATTAGCAAAGAAATTTTTTCTTCCACATGACTATCAGAAGAGTCTGTGTTTTCTAACATAATAGAAGCCTTAGAAGTACATTTTGTATAACCATTTTGACGCATAAGATCACGATTTCCAATCCAATAAATAAGTCCTCCCACTACAACTACAACCAATACATAAAACGCAATGACACCAGCAGCTAGCAAATCATCCCTACCTGTCCCTATGTTGTTAAAACCTTTAGGAATCAGTGTATCATTACCAGTAAAATCATCAGAATGGTCAAAAATTCCATCGAATACACTATGATTACTCACATTACGTCCAACGTGTAATATTGAAGCATTAAAATTATTTAACATACAAATAAGTCCTTTCTTTCATATAAAGTATTACAAAATTTAACATATATTAATAATAAAAATATACTTTTTAATAAAAATTATAATTATTATGCAATAAATTAATTTTTTAGATATTTGCTAGCAGACTTACCTTACACATTTTTTTCCTATTGACATTTCTTCATTCATCATACTAGAATTCCGAATCCACAATTCATGATACAATATTGGATGTTTAAAGGCATAATAGAAGATATCGGTACTATTATCCAAGTAGATTACACAAAAGGCCAGGATAGAAGACTTGTAATAAAACCCACCAATGCTAATTTTTTAAGTGAGACGAAAATAGGTGATTCCATAGGATGTTCTGGCATTTGCTTAAGTGCAGTAGAATTAGACAATGAGTGTTTTTCTGCTGATGTTTCCGATGCAACTCTATCTGTTACTAGTGCTGCACATTGGAAAGAAGGAACAAAGATTAATCTAGAATTACCCTTAAAAATGACTGACCGCTTAGATGGACATTTTGTACAAGGACATGTTGATGGAGTAGGAAATATTATCTCAATTACTAACGTAAACAGTTCTCACAACATAGAATTTCACATACCAGATGCGCTATTAAAATACATGATAAGGAAAGGATCAATAGCTATAGATGGAGTATCATTAACCATTAATTCCATATCTAATAATATATTATCCGTAAACATTATTCCTCATACCTGGAAAAAGACAACTTTTCAATACAACAAAGTAAATGACAATATCAATATAGAAGTAGACATGCTTGCAAAACACTTAGAACGTCTATACGAGCATAATATTAAAGTATAGTTACATATTACAATAAATTTCACATAGATGCTTATACATGCTAAACTTCAAATTAATTTTACTAATAGAAAAGCTACTACACTTTCAGCCAAACAAAAATTTCATAAACACATATTATATTTACTAAAAACTAGCAGCAGCAAATACCACAAAACCTATAAAGTACAGGAAGAATTTCTATGTGATTAATAATAAAAAATACTTTTTACTTCAGACACCTAACTATTGTTTTTATTTACAAATAAAACAATATCAATATCCAGTCAAAATTCTATCAACAAGCTCCTTGATTGTAGGAATATAACCATCTCTATAAAACTCATCTTGTACAAACTTATATGCATTATGGCCAGAAAACATAAGCTCATGTTCATGGTCTACCCCAGCAATAATATTTTGTAACGTTTTCTGAATACAAAAACTACGAACATCTGGTTTAATACCTGTAGTATAATCCCCGTGATCTTTCCAATTACTAAATTTGCAATGACTTAGACATCCCATACAATTTATTTGATCTTCCCTAATACTTCTTGACTGACTCTGACTAACAAATATTAAAGTATTATCGGGAGTTTTTAAAGCATCTGTATAACCCATTGCTACCCAAGACTCGGACAATTTTTTATCCTTAGGATCTACATATACTTTTCTACCTCTACTACCAATAGAAAGCTCTGCACTGCATTTTTCAGTCATCTCATTTTCAAATGCAATCTGACGTGTATTACGTGCTTGTAACTCTTTTATAAACTCATTTTCAATCGCAGAAGAATAAAACCCTGTAGGACTAAATCTATTTAAAAACACATCACCAGGTTTCAAAGACATCAACTTCTTTTTCCACCCAGGAGAAATTGGACTTTCCTGAGTTAATAAAGGTCTGGTCCCGAACTGAAATGCTATTGGACCAATTAAATCATTATCTAACCATGATTCCCAGTCCTTCAAATGCCAAACGCCACCTGCCATAATTAATACAACATCAGATAATCCAACTTCATTCATGTATGCGCGAATTGCTGCAACTCTTTCAAAAGGATCTTGTGGATGACCAGGAGATTCACTATTACTAAGTCCATTATGTCCACCAGCTAACCAAGGATCTTCATATACAACTCCACCAAGAAGTGTTTTTGAAAATTTCTGATAAGAACGTTGCCACAAAATTTTAAATGCTCTCATTGAAGAAACAATAGGATAGTAATAAACTTGATATTGAGCAGCTATTTCAACTAACTTATATGGCATACCAGCACCACAAGTAATACCATGGATTAATCCTTTTGCCTTATCAAGCACACCATGAAGTACCCGCTGAACACCTCCCATTTCCCACAGTACATTCATATGTATTCTTCCCAATCCCTTTGATATCTCATGAGCCATTCTAGCCTGACTCACTGCTGCATCAATACTATAGTTTATGAGCTCATTATGGCGTTCTAACCTAGTCTTTCCACGATATATTAAAGGAACATGCTCCCCATTATCATCAACTAATCTAGCACATGCTCCAGAAAAAGTACCTACAGCAGAAGCAGCAGCAAAAGCACCAGCAGTTCTACCATCACTCGCACCTATACCTTTACCACCTTCTATAATTGGCCAAACACTTTTACCGGAAATCAATACCTTCTTAATTTTTTTACGCAAATTAAAACCTTAATCTATTGACAATACTATACATTTTCTACTATAGCTGAGAAACCTAACCTGTCACTTTTATCATTTTTTTTGCAATTTAACAAGCAATATCAATATCACAATACGCTATATAACTTCCCACTTTTTATGGTAAAAACCACAAATACCTATAATTTACTAATGCAAATCAATACATGACCACTAAATATTAAATTTTACTCAAGTAATAAAATTAACCCAATATACACTATATAGGATAATACCAGCTAAACTTACTACTCCGTCAATCCACCACAAATCCTTGCCATGTTAACACCTTAGCTAACATTACACAAATAATATTGTAAAATAAGTAGCATTTATATGAAAATTACGAATATAATAATTGCTCCTTATTAAACAAGCCGTACAACCAACACTACCATTTACATACCACAATGTACCATTAAAAGTATATATAAAACAAGTATTTAGATAGTATTGTATGTACTAATGTATCAAGATCATAATTAATTAACAAAATGTAGTTATGAAAAATCTTCAAAATTAGGTTAAATCATGATTTTCATACACTGATATTTTATTATATTTGTTGCTGTCATATCATTAACCGTATAAACTTAAGACATTAATTCCTTATTTAAAGTCATGTCACCAAAAATTACACAACTTAGCAACAATTTCACTATAATAACTGACACAATGCCATATGTAGAATCCGTATCTATCAACATTTGGGTAAACGTCGGAAGTAGGTATGAGAATATAAACATAACAGGTATCTCTCATTTTTTAGAACACATGGCTTTTAAAGGCACTAAAACTCGCACTGCACTTGATATAGCACAAATTTTTGATGATATAGGTGGAAATTTTAACGCTCACACAGACAGAGAACATACTGTTTACCATGTAAAAACACTAAAAAGAGACATTAAAATAGCTATAGAAGTACTTGCAGACATAATACTAAATTCACAATTTCCGGAAGAAGAAATATACAAAGAAAAAGGAGTAGTGTTACAAGAGATATATCAAACAAATGATTCTCCTACTAGTATAATTTTTGATAAGTATATAGAAGCTGCGTATCCTAATCAAATATTTGGTAAATCCATTTTAGGTACCCCAGAATCAGTAAATAGCCTATCTAAAGCAGATTTACACATCTACATGAGTGAATATTATCACGCTGGCAACATGTTACTATCAGTAGCTGGAAACATATCACATGAAGAAGTCATTGATTTAGTATCTCAGTATTTTTCTCATATGAAAAAATCACAACGTAAAATAGCAGATCCATCAATTTATCGCAGCGGAGAATATAGAGAAATAAGAAACTTAGAACAAGTACATCTTGTCATAGGATTCCCTAGTGTTTCATATAAAGATGACTTGTTTTATACTATACAAATTTTAGATTCAATCTTAGGAAATGGCATGTCATCACGTCTTTTCCAAAAAATCCGTGAACAATTAGGATTAGTCTATACTATTTCATCTTTCAACTCAAGTTACAGTGATAACGGCATTTTCTCTATATATGCAGCAACAGATAAAAGTAATTTAAGTCAATTACTTTCCACTATAGCTTCTGAAGTAAAAAATATCATAACAAACTTACAAGAAAACGAGATAACAAGAGCAAAAGGTAAATTAACATCTGAAATATTAATGTCAAGAGAAAGCACTACTGCACGCGCTGAATCCTTAGGGTACTATTATTCCCATTACAATCGGTACATTTCAAAAGAAGAATTAATAAAGAAAATATCTACAATTACAGTCACAGACATTCAGAACTGTATTAATAATCTACTAGGTAGCAACAACAAAATAACCTTAGCAGCTATAGGTCAAATTGAAAACCTACCTTCTTATGATGATATAGCCCAAATGTTTTACATATAACAGACTTACATTTAGAAGTAAAAAATACTACAAAAAAGTTCTTAGTTGCAATTCTTATACCTTAAATAGACAGACAATACTTGAACATAGAATCGATAAATTCTACAGATTTAAGGTTTACTACCTACTAACGAATAATTTGGATGCAACATAATTAATTCATCAATTGTTTCAGAAAAGCTTTCAATATCATGGGGCTTATCATATTTTCTACCATTAATAAAAAACACAGGTGTAGCATTTACCTGTAATTTTCTATTTGCAACAAACTTCTCCTGCACAATATAATTCATTATATCTTCATCATTAATACACTTCTCAAATCTTTCATCAGTAACATTACTAATTTTTGCAATATTAGACAATACACCCAAATCCTTATAATTAGTTACTAACGCTTCTATAGAGCTAAATACTGCCTTAGTATAAGTAAAAAAGCTACTAGCAGTATTGTAACAAATTCCTAACATTGCAGCTTTTAATGATATATAATCTAAAGGAAAGTTCCTAAAAATATACAACACTTTACCTGTTTTAATATACTTACGCTCCAACTCTGGAAAAACATTTAGTGTAAAATGTGCACAATGCATACATGAAAAAGAAGCATATTCTATTATGATAACCGGAGCTTTTGTATTACCTATAAAACGGTCATTAGGCAACAAGCTCAATAACTCTTGAGCAGTGATATCATCATCTAATTTTACAAGAGTATCAGAATAAAACTTTTGTTCAGGCTCTTGTTTGTTATTATCAGAACAAAATGCAAAATTAAAGAAGAAAACTACTACAAACAAAAAGAATAGCTTACTTATCACTAAACATTTCATAATACAAAAACCTGTATTAACTTAACTAATCAAACTATAAGCTGTCCTAACTAACAAACTAAATTATCCTTAACAAAACCCTATTTTTCTGGATCCTGACTATTATCATTCTGTCCAACACCCTGCTTCATCTGAGATTCATACATAGCTCTAAAATCAACAATATCAAGCATTAACGGAGGGAATCCCCCTGTAGAAGTAACTCTAGAAATCAACTCTCTAACAAATGGGAATAGGATAGTTGGAGCAGAAATCAACAATACATCTCTTATATCTTGCTGACTTAATTCCTCTATACTTACATCATCACTTTCAATAGAGAATACACCACAATATTTAATTTCGCAAATAAATGCTACTGTAGTACCAACTCGAGCTTCTGCATTAACCTGTAGAGTAACTTCATATAACGGCTCTACTTTATTATCTGAAGGCTGTTCACTACTCTGATCTTGTGCTTTTACTGGAAGACTTACAGAACTAACATTAATAGAAATATTAATCTCAGGTGGGGTTTTACTAATCATCAAAAAAATTTGTGGAGAATTCGGATTTTCAAATGAAAGATCCTTAATATATTGACCCTTAACTTTCAATTTACATGACATACTAACAAGCCCCCAAGTAAAATAATGTAATTAATTATTGATTAACGTACACTAAGCTATAATATATTGAGTATACACAGTATATGTTTTTGTCAATAAAAATTAGGATTATATGGTTGAATTAGCAATATATGCATTTTTAGCAGCATTCATCTTTTTCCGTTTATATCACTCTCTTGGAAAAACTTCAGGGTTACAATCAAACAGTCATTCACAAACCATAAGTATCATTATGGAAGACACACAAGAACATGACACTGCCGATATTGACATAGATTCCGTAATGGAAATTTGCAACGAAAATGATAAATCAATCATCAACCATATTAAAAAGAAAGACAAAGAATTTTCTCTAAGACATTTCATGGATGGGTCAATAAAGGCATTTGAAATTATAATAAAAGCTTTCAATGAAGGAAATATACACATATTATCTATGCTATTAGATACTAATTTATATAATTCATTCGTAGAAGAAATAGAAAATCGTAAAGCACTTGGTCAACTATATGAAGATATTATTGTATCAATAACATCCCACAAAATAACAAAGTTAAGTCTTTCTGGTAATATAGCATACATAACAGTAAAATTCATTAGCGAACAAATAAACTTTGTAAAAGACAAGGACGATAATATCCTACAGGGTAGTACTTCAAAAATTAACAAGATTGAAGACACATGGACCTTTAGGAAAGATACAACACTTTCAAATAAAAAATGGTATCTCAGTACTATTCAATCTGTATAATCTGACATACCTATCTTAGAATTTACAAAAAGTTTTGTTGTAAAGTATATTATATTAAAATATACATAGAACTCATGATACACCATTATGAAATTATCTGATAAACACTAGAAACAAAATATATAACTTTACTGCTGTAAATTTAAATTATCCTACTAAATTCACATCTCAAACAGTCAAAAACTAATACAACTTTAATTGAAATCATCAGATTATTAACAATAGCAAAAACTGGAACAGAGCTTTATTATCTTAACTTTAAAGTTACAATCTATGTTCTAATACTTTAAAATCAAAGTATATAAAAAGTCGCATAGCTTATATTAAATTATTGATTACTAAAAATAAGAAGAAAAAAACTATTTGTTGTAGATATTAGCTTTTCTACTTAGAACACATAAGTAAGAACAAACTCTATACTTAAACTTAGAGTGACGTTTTAAATCACAAAAAACTATACAAACTAATATCGTTTTATCAAAGCACACAGTTATATATAATCGATACATGATTATATATAACTGTAGTACCATGTGTTACTTACCCTCTTTCTTATCCAAATATTTCAGGTAAATAAACCCTATTGCTCCTATAAGCAATCCACCAGGAATAAATAACATAGATTTTAGCATTAATGCCTTAGTATATACTGGCTCTGAATCTACAATTTTTCCATCCCATAACAAATCTATTACACAAGATATAGCAGTATGAAAGAAATAACCAAAAGCCATAGCTATCATGTTATTTACAGCAGTAGCTAATGCAACTACATTATTACTAACATAACTTAGTACCTTACAAGTTGCTATAATCTGATATGATGAAAAAAACCCTATCATAAAAAATGATATTGTGACCAATATAACCGAACTACTGATATATAACATCAGGAAAGGAAACAACATCCCCAAAGCAGATGTGATAAGTATATTCCAACTATTAAATGATTTCTTCTCCAACATATATGGTAAGACAAACAATCCAAAGCACATACCAATAAATATTGTAGAAGGCAATAAAGCAGCTACTTCTTTATCCATATTACTAACTGCCTTTAAAAATGAAGTAACCCATCCATCAGCAAAACCTTCCAAAGGTCCAATCATAAAGCCTGCAAGTAAGCTGATCATAACAATGTACTTATTAAATACAATCAACTTAATTTTATCACAGAGACCTTTATTATCTTCAACATTGGAGTCTTTATCATAAGGCAACATAAACAAATATAGCAACAGCGCTATAACAGCTCCTATAATAATAAATACTAAGAATAAACTTTCCCAACCAAATTTATTTAACAAAGATAAAATTGGCAGTCCTCCATACATTGCACCTAGCAGTCCTATTATAACAGAAATACCAGACATTCTAGCAAATCTGTTGCCATAGTACATACTAGCAACTTTAAAAAGGCCAAGAGCAGAACCAGCTGAACCTACACCTGTAATTATTCTCCCAATTTGAGCAAATAACCACACATCTGATATTAGCAATGGCACTAATCCAATAAACGTTAGAGCTGCACAAATTGGTAATACTATCTTAGGCCCATATTTATCTAAAAGAATACCTAGCGGTATATGTGCTAACGTATATCCAATATAATATAAACCAGAAAATTGACCAAATGCCATAGCACTAATTTTGAACTTCTCCATAGACACAGAGACAATAACATTAGGAATTACTCTCAATATATACTGATACGCATAAAACATTGAGACTAAAAACCATGCTAAAAATTTTCTATTCAAAACATCCCCCATGATTAATTTAAAACCATTAAAATTATAAAAAAAAACAAGGTGTAGATCCTACACACAAATTCATACCATTTGCAATACCTTTATTACTTCCAAATGTACAAAGTTAATGTCATCAATATCATAAGTTTCACTCTTATCAGTAATTACATGACAACGATGCGGATTTTTTTTTGCAATGTCATAGAAGCCATCTCTGACTCTATAATAAAATTCCATATCAGCAAATTCATATCCATTTTTACAAGATCTAGACAATGATTCATTAATATCAACATCAATAATAAATGTAATATCAGGGTAAACATCAATAACAAGATCATTTAACTGATCTATCAAACTACAATCAATACCTTGTCCATAACCTTGATATGCAATTGTCGAATCGATAAATCTATCACAAATCACTATTTTTTTTTGCATTAAAGAAGGTTTTATAATTTTAACAAAATGCTCCCTACGCATAGCAATAAAAAATAATAATTCTGATAAACTATCTAAACCTTGAGCTTTAAATAATAAGTTGCGCACTGATTCATTTAATAAAGTACCTCCAGGTTCTCTAGTTAACACAACATTATTCACACCATATATTTCAGATAAATATTCCGCCAACAAATGTGACTGTGTAGTTTTACCAGAACCATCTATTCCTTCAAAAGTAATGAACATAAATTACCTTACATTAGATACAAACAACTTTATTACTAATTACTCAAGTACATGCAAGTAAAAATACCTAAGTCACTTATACCTTATAAAGTAAGCAATAATAAACTCACTTTTTACAAAACTTATGCAGATCATTACCTCAAATAGCTTAAAAACTTTAGTAACCTAAAAATTTCTAGCTAAAACTACTGCACAAAAATATAATTAAAAACTGTAGGAGAAAATAACAAAGATAGTTACAAGTATATACTATATCTATGCATCAACAAGATCCGTACTTACCGTGAAATGTCGCGTTATAGAATCTATACAATCTGCCGTGTTAATGCTAACTGCAGAAACATCCGAACTAATCCTCTTCACCAAACCTGACAACGTAGTACCAGCACCAACTTCAATAAAGTGAGTACAACCTTGACTTATCATGTACAAAATACTTTCACGCCACCGAACTCTACTTACTAGTTGTTTCGCTATTAAATTCTTAATCATGAAACAATCAGTATATTCTCTTGCAGATACATTAGATACAACCTTAACTGACGGCATTTTCATATTTCTAACACTCTCAATAAATTCCTGTAGTTTCTCACACGCAGAACTCATCAATGATGAATGGAATGGTCCACTAACTTGTAACTTTATAACTTTTTTTATACCAGTATCTTTAATTAAATCTGGCAATTTTTCAAGAGCGGCTTTAACACCACTAACAACAACCTGACCATCACAATTATCATTAGCAATTTCACATATTCCATACTCTTGAGCCATTTTCACAACATTTTCTACATCACTTAAGCTGCCACCTATTAAAGCACACATCCCTCCATATCCTAGAGGCACTGCATCATACATAGCTTGGCTTCTTACAAGCAAAAGTTGTGTAACTTCATACAAAGTTAATGCTCCAGATGCACACAATGCTACACATTCACCTACCGAATGCCCTGCCATATACTTTATATTATTAAATAAATGTACTGGCTTACCTAAAACATACTCTATAGCACGTAATGTTGCAATAGAAGTAACCATCAATGCCAACTGTGCATTATCTGTTGAAGTTAAATTTTCGATAGAACCTTCAAACATTATTTTAGATAACTTTTTATTCAATATGTCATCTACTTCATGAAAAACATACCGAGCAACAGCAAAGTTGTCATATATATTCTTCCCCATAGACACAAATTGAGACCCCTGACCAGGAAACATAAAAATCATCTGTATATATCCTCGACTGTCTACCTATTTTTATGATATACTGTTATGGTAAATTAGTCAAAAGAATTTACATAACCATTAAAAGCCCTATATATAATTGACAAATAGCATACATAAATGTTACAACAATAGGTTTGCTAAACGACATAATTACAAAATTCAAAAAGGTTCAAAAATGAAAAAAGGGATACATCCAGAAACCAATGACATATTAACCATATTTACTAATGGGGAAGAAAGAAAAATGAAGTCTACTTTGGGAAAAAAGAATGAACTAATAAAAATTCACCTAGAAAGTGACTGCTTTAACCATCCAGCATGGAATCCAAACTTAAGAACTGTTAGCAAGAAAAATAGTAAAGCTGCAAAATTTATGAGTAAATTTGGTGATTTAGATTTATAAATCTTATTTTATATACTATATAACATATGTATGTATATTCATTCTTGTAGTTGCACATGAGTAAATATAAAAACATTGGGTATGTTTTTACTGATGCTTTTGATAAAACTGCAGCCATTGCATTGGAAAAGCAATATGGTCTTATAGACATCAAAAAAAATGAGGATATAGCTATTGATCTATTAATAGTAATAGGTGGAGATGGGTTCATGCTTCACAGTTTACACAATTACGTTGTGAATAAATGTAACAATGTACCCGTTTATGGGATAAACTATGGCACCATCGGATTTTTATTAAATCAATATTCAGAATATAATCTTATAGATCGTATCAACGAAGCAATTCCAACCCAATTAACCATATTAAATATGGTTGCTACCGATACTGACAAAAAACAGTACAATGCAATTGCTATAAATGAAGTATCTCTATTTCGTAGCACTCATCAAGCTACAAATTTACAGATAAAAATCAATAGCAAACTAGTAATGGAAAAGCTAGTATCTGACGGTGTTTTAGTTGCAACACCAGCTGGTAGCACAGCTTATAATTTTTCTGCAGGCGGATCAATATTACCCTTAAATTCTAACGTCTTCTCATTAACTGCAATTAACTCATTTAGACCTAGACGATGGAGAGGAGCTATATTAACAAATTCTACTATAATAGAAATAGATGTAATTAATCCAAAAGTACGTTCTGTAGCAGCAGTTGCTGACTATACAGAATTCCGAAATATTACAAATATAAAAATCAAGAAAGACACTGATACTACTATTACATTACTATTCGATAAAGAACGCAATTTGGAAGAACGAATAACTAATGAACAATTCTCTGCTTAAAAAGATTATATTTAGTAATACTATTGCATGAATAACTAAAAGTTCATATACTCTATAAGTAATCTTTTATGGAAAAAAAGTGGAACTTTCTTATGCTTTCGACGATATATTGATCATTCCATCAGAGTCCGATGTATTGCCTTCAGAAACAAATGTTAAAACTTACATTACAAATGAGATAGAACTACGAATCCCTATCATTTCTGCAGCAATGGATACAGTAACAGAAGCAAAACTAGCAATAGCATTAGCACAACATGGTGGCATTGGTTGCATACATAAAAATTTACCTATAGATACACAATTACTTGAAGTCAGAAAAGTAAAAAAATACGAGAGTTGGATAGTATATAATCCTATTGCAGTATCTCCTGATGACAGTCTAGCAGTAGCACTTTCAATAATGCAGGAATATAGCTATTCAGGAATACCTGTAGTAACAGATACAGAAAATGGCAAGCTTTTAGTAGGGATATTAACAAACCGTGATGTAAGGTTCGTTGAAAATAAAAATTGTAAAGTATCTGATATCATGACTAAGGATCACCTTATTACAGTCCCAGAAGGTATAGAACGGTCAGACGCAATAAAATTACTACATCAATACAGAAAAGAAAGACTCATAGTAGTAGATAACAACTATTGTTGTGTCGGTCTTATTACAGTTAAAGATATAGAAAAATTTAATCAATTTCCAAATTCCTGCAAGGATAGTGGTGCAAGATTAAGAGTAGCAGCTGCAGTAGGTACAGGTCCAAAAGATGGGATAGAAAGAGCTGAAGCATTAATTGCAGAAGATGTTGATATAATAGTTGTAGATACAGCTCATGGACATTCCCAAAAAGTTTTAACAACAATTAAAGAAATTAAAACCCTATTCCCTTATTCTCAAATAATTGGAGGAAACATTGCAACAGCAGAAGGAGCTCATGCATTAATTGAAGCAGGAGTTGATGCTGTTAAAGTAGGAATAGGACCAGGCTCAATATGTACAACAAGAATTGTAACTGGAGTAGGTGTACCACAATTTTCAGCTATTCTCAATGTTGCAAATGCATGTAAAAATAAAAAAATTAAAGTCATTGCAGATGGAGGTATTAAATATTCTGGAGATATAGCAAAATCTATAGCAGCAGGAGCAGATGTTGTGATGATAGGTTCTATTTTTGCTGGTACAGATGAAAGTCCAGGGGAAATCATAATATGCAACGGACGGGCATATAAATCATACAGAGGTATGGGATCAGTTGGAGCAATGAAACGTGGATCCGCTAGTCGCTATTTCCAAGAAAATAATCACAAATTCATTCCAGAAGGAATAGAAGGAAGAGTTCCTCTTAAAGGGCCAGTTGCAGGAGTAATACATCAATTAGTAGGTGGATTAAGATCTGCAATGGGATATACAGGAAACAGAAATATAAGCGAAATGAAAACAAATTGTAAATTCACAAGTATTACATCAGCAGGGCTACGCGAAAGTCACGTTCATGACGTAATAATCACCAGAGAAGCATCAAATTACGACCCTATCTCTTAATAAAAAATCACAAAACATTTACTTAATAAAAATCTAACAATAAGAAACCTAAAGCCTATTACATCTTTCTCTTATTTTCATTAAAAGGATTTTTTACCCCATAATCATATGCTTTAACAGAATAATACTTTTATTAAAAAAGCAAAACCTTACATATTCACCTGAAAAATAGTGTACATATACCTTATAAGAAAGAAAATCTATAAAAATGCTAATAAAATCAACAAAAAACGCAATAATCAGATACGAACTGTTTTTTACCGTTTACTAAAACTTTCTTAAAAATATAATTTTGACAATAACATTATACACAAATTTTAAAGTTAAATTAATAAAGCTTATAGTTTATAGCACTGACCTAAACAGTCATATATCAACACAAAACATCATCAATTATAAAAAGATATACTTACAACAGGAAAAGTAAATAAGGGAGCTTAACTAATAAAGAGTCCATCTTACAAAAGACTTTTTTAATCAAATAATATCAAGATTTATAGCTTAATAAGGGTGGCAGTGACTTACTCTCCCATGTCTTAAGACAAAGTACCATCAGCGCTAGAAGGCTTAACTTCCAGGTTCGAAATGTAAGCTGGGTGTACCACTTCCGCTATTACCACCAACCCAATTAAACTATAAATCCCAAGTAAGCAAAAAGATGAGTTTGCAGTTTTAACACTACATATATTTACAAAATAAGTAAATCAATCGGGCTATTAGTACTGGTTAGCTACATATGTTACCATACTTACACACCCAGCCTATCAACGTGATAGTCTCTCACGGCCCTAATGGGGAAATCTAATCTTAAGGAAGGTTTCTTACTTAGATGCTTTCAGTAATTATCCTATCCATACTTAGCTACCCAGCGATGCTGTTGGCACAACAACTGGTACACCAGAGGTATGTCCAACTCGGTCCTCTCGTACTAGAGTCAGATCCTCTCAAATTTCCAAACGCCCACGGAAGATAGAAACCGAACTGTCTCACGACGTTCTAAACCCAACTCACGTATCACTTTAATCGGCGAACAGCCGAACCCTTGGGACCTACTTCAGCCCCAGGATGTGATGAGTCGACATCGAGGTGCCAAACGGTGTCGTCGATATGAACTCTTAGACACCATAAGCCTGTTATCCCCGGCGTACCTTTTATCCGTTGAGCGATGACCCTTCCATGCGGAATCACCGGATCACTATGACCGACTTTCGTCTCTGCTCGGTCTGTCGACCTCACAGTCAGGCAAGCTTATGCCATTGTACTATAAAAGCTGATTTCTGACCAGCTCTAGCTTACCATCGCACGCCTCCGTTACTCTTTAGGAGGCGACCGCCCCAGTCAAACTACCCACCATACAATGTCCTAACCCCAGATTCTATGGGGCATAGTTAGATATCAAAAATGTAAAGAGTGGTATCTCAAGGTCAACTCCACTAAGGCTAGCGCCCCAGCTTCAAAGTTTCCCACTTATCCTGCACATTGCATTCCTAACATCAATGTAAAGCTATAGTAAAGGTGCACGGGGTCTCTTCGTCTACCCGCGGGTACCCCGCATCAGCACGGGGAATTCAATTTCGCTGAGTCGATGTTGGAGACAGTGGGGAAATCGTTACGCCATTCGTGCGGGTCGGAACTTACCCGACAAGGAATTTCGCTACCTTAGGACCGTCAGTTTTACGGCCGCCGTTTACTGGGGCTTCGAATTGGAGCTTGCACCCCTCATGTTAACCTTCCAGCACCGGGCAGGCGTCAGACCCTATACTTCCACTTACGTGTTTGCAGAGTCCTGTGTTTTTAGTAAACAGTCGCTACCCCCTATTCTGTGCCACCTACATATGGTTGCCCACACATAGGCCACCCTTCTCCCTAAGTTACAGGTGTAATTTGCCGAGTTCCTTCAACATCGTTCTCTCAATCGCCTTAGTATACTCTACCTACCTACCAGTGTCGGTTTACGGTACGGACTTATAAACTTAAGCGCTATTTCCTGGGATCTTTTCAAAGCATGAGCCAATCCAATAAGGCTCACACTAACACAAAATCCGTCACGCTTAAAAGGTTCAGGAATATTAACCTGATTTCCATCGACTACTCCTTTACGGCCTCGCCTTAGGATCCGACTAACCCTGCGCAGATTGACTTAACACAGGAAACCTTAGGTTTTCGGCGAGAGTGGCTTTCACACTCTTTTACGCTACTCATGTCAGCATTCTCACTTTTGATACCTCCAGCAATCCTCACGAATCACCTTCACAGGCTTACAAAACGCTCCGCTACCAGACCTAATATAATTAGGAATTCGCGTCTTCGGTACATGGCTTGAGCCCCGTTACATCTTCGGCGCAAGAAAACTTATTTAGACAAGTGAGCTGTTACGCTTTCTTTAAAGGATGGCTGCTTCTAAGCCAACCTACTAGCTGTATTGGTTTTCTCACTTCCTTCCACACTTAGCCACAATTTCGGGACCTTAGACGGCGATCTGGGCTGTTTCCCTTTCCACCACGGACTTAGCACCCATAGTGTGTCTGCTGTATAACTACTTATTGGTATTCGGAGTTTGATTGGATTTGGTAAGAGGATGAGTCTCCCTAGTCCATTCAGTGCTCTACCCCCAAAAGTATATAGTACAACGCTCTACCTCAATAGATTTCGCGGAGAACCAGCTATTTCCAAGTTTGATTGGCCTTTCACCCCTAACCACAACTCATCCAATACTATTGCAACAGTAACAGGTTCGGTCCTCCAATGTATTTTACTACACCTTCAACCTGGCCATGGTTAGATCACTTGGTTTCGGGTCTAATCCATTAAACTAAACGCCCTATTCAGACTCGCTTTCGCTATGCCTACACCTAACGGCTTAAGCTTGCTCAATAGATTAACTCGCTGACCCATTATGCAAAAGGTACGCTGTCACCTCAATAAATACATATTAAGATTGCTCCCAAGATGTAAATATAAGGCTCCAACTGGTTGTAAGCATTCGATTTCAGGGTCTATTTCACTCCCCTCCTGGGGTTCTTTTCACCTTTCCCTCACGGTACTTGTCCACTATCGGTCGTTAAGGAGTACTTAGGCTTGGAGGATGGTCCCCCCATCTTCAAACAGGATTTCACGTGTCCCGCCCTACTCAAGGATCTATAATCTTTTTACTTATACTGGGCTATCACCATCTATGGCTACTCTTTCCAAAGTATTCTAATTTTTAACTACAGACCACTGGCCTGGTCCGCGTTCGCTCGTCACTACTAACGGAGTCTCTTTTGATTTCCTTTCCTCTAGCTACTGAGATATTTCAGTTCACCAGGTTTGCCTTGCATACCTATGTATTCAGTATGCAATAATCAATAAATTGATTGGGTTTCCCCATTCAGAAATCTGCGGATCAAAATTCGTCTGACAATTCCCCGCAGCTTATCGCAGCCTACCACGTCTTTCATCGCCTCTTAACGCCAAGGCATCCATCAAATGCTCTTTATTATTTACTCATTTGCTATATATGCAGTATTAAAACTGCATTTATTTATTATACTCTTAGCTAATTGAATTGATTGATGATTAATACCATCAATCTTACCATTTAATTAATTCTTTTTGCTTACTTGTCAAACAACAAAGATACATAAATACATTATGCATCCCGTGAGATATAATTTTTAACGGCATATGCATTCTATGTCAATACTTATTTTTTATTATTTTGAATCTTATTTTAAAAATGCATAAAATATCATTTTAAATCAACTTATAATAATTAATTTATGCTACCCTATACATTAAATATAAGTCATCTCCAAGAAAAATTTATAATGCACTATAATTATACTAACAGTCCCAGCAGTAATTATTTAATATGTGTTCATGGTATAACAAGAAATTCTCGAGATTTTGACTATTTAGCAAATATCTTATCATCTGACTATAAAATAATATGTCCAGACATTGTAGGAAGAGGAAAAAGCTCATGGCTAGAGGACTATAGCCTGTACAATTACTTAACCTACTGCAAGAGTATAATATACCTACTTAAACATTTAAAAATTGATAAAGTAGATTTTTTAGGCACCTCAATGGGTGGAATAATTGGCATGTATTTAGCTGCATATTTCCCTAACTTAATCAATAAACTCATTATTAACGATATTGGACCAGCTATTAAAGTATCAGCTTTAGAAAAAATTTCTAAACACATAAACATTAATCCAATATTTAACACAATTACTGAAGCAGAAATATATATAAAAAAGCTATTATGTAATTTCAGTATAGATCAAGAAGATCACTGGCAACACATTATTAAGCATAGCATTATACAAAACCCCAATAAGACTTACTCATTAGCAGTAGATCCTAAAATAGGTATAGCTTTTAATAAAGAAATTAATTGCATAAAAGATACTGATGCATGGACTATATGGGATATATGGGAAAAAATACAGAGCAGGATATTAGTAATACGTGGAAGCTTATCAAACATTTTAACAAAAACTACATTAAACAAAATGCTTCTTTCAAAGCAATACATTGATTTTATAGAATATCCTAATATAGGTCATGCTCCAGCACTTATGAGTAATAACCAAATCCAGGATATAAGAAATTGGTTGTTAAGCTAGTTTACAACAAAAACTAGCTACATAAATAAACTAATACGTACCACTAATATCAGTATCTATTTTTATTATACTAATGCGTATGAATATTTAATACATAATTAGTTGTTGCGATATACTAATAAATAAGTTAGCAATATTTTGATATAAAACAACTAATGTCACTGATTAAATATATCAGGTATTAAGCTCATTAATATTTTAGGTAATACATGACAAAAAAATATTCACATAATCTAACAAATGAACAGCTAGTAAATTGTTACTACAGCATGCTATTAATGCGCAGGTTTGAAGAGAAGTCCGGTCAACTTTATGGAATGGGTTTAATAGGAGGTTTTTGTCATTTATATATAGGACAAGAAGCCATAGCAACAGGAATACAAAATGCTATTATTGATGGAGATTCTATTATTACTAGCTATCGAGATCACGGGTTCATGCTTTCTGTAGGAACAGATCCAAAATATGTAATGGCAGAATTAATGGGTAAAAGCACAGGTTGTTCCAAAGGTAAAGGTGGATCAATGCACATGTTTAACATAGAAAAGCATTTTTTTGGAGGTCACGGTATTGTTGGAGCACAAGTACCTATAGGGACAGGGATTGCTCTCGCCAACAAATACAAAAAAAATAACAATGTCGTATTTGTATGCCTTGGAGATGGAGCAGTGAACCAAGGTCAAGTATATGAATCTTTCAATATGGCTGCACTGTGGAAATTACCAGTAATATATGTAATTGAAAATAATGAATATGCAATGGGTACATCTGTATCCAGATCATCTTATATAACAGACTTATATAAGAAAGGAGAAAGTTTTGGTGTACCAGGACATCAAGTAGATGGTATGGACTTATTTTCTGTAACACAAGCTGCAACAGATGCAGTAAATTACTGCAGAGCAAACAATGGTCCAATATTATTAGAAATGAAAACCTACCGCTACAGGGGACATTCTATGTCAGATCCAGCTAAGTATCGGTCAAAACAGGAAGTAGAAGAAATAAAAGAACATAAAGATCCTATTACCAATTTAAAAAACTATCTAATATCTAACAACATTATATCTGATGATGAATGCAATAAATATGACAAAGAAATACGTAACATAGTAAAAGAATCCGTAGATTTTTCACAAAACAGTAGTGAACCTGATGCTAAAATGCTGTATACTGACATTTATAAAGATTGATATATTTAAGTATAGTAACAACTTCTCTAGGTAAATTTTACATACTGAAGTACTAAAATCAGGGTAAACTCATCTACTATTTCAAGTCTGTAAATATCGAAATTCTATACACTAATTTGCAAAATAGAAAAGTGCCATTTGTTAAGCTACAGTACAAACATCAATGAAACTACCAATAAAATGTCTAAAAGACCTTTTCTCAAAAGCTTAACAAATTTTTAACAGCAGTATTACTAATCTTACATACTAAATTCGCATAGATTTGTTGCAAGTTCCAATATTGATGTTAGAATGAAACGTTGTACATTTTACTACAAACTACAGATGAAAAACGTAGCAATAATTTTTGTGTTGATTTTATTCAGCAGTACAGTCTGTTTTGCTAAGCAAGAAGTACGTTCTATAGCACAAGATAATCATATCAAAGTTATTACTTACAATCCCCATGCTGTACATAAGTACACAGGGTTTTACGGCTACCAATCTAGTATAGTGTTTGACGATGGAGAAGATATCGACACCATATCTATGGGTGATTCAACAGGATGGCAACTAATGCCAAAAGGTAATAGATTATTTATTAAACCTGTAGCCGACAAAGCAGATACAAATGCAACAATAATTACAAACAAGCGTGTATACTACTTTGAATTTTTTGCAGAAGAAGCACAAGGACTCGATGATCCAAGATTAGCCTATGAAGTAAGGTTTGTATATTCTTCTACTGAAGACTTTATTTCAGAAGATAGTCCTGGTATGGTGTTTCCAGTTAACCAACCTGCTATACCAGACTTAACTGACAGTGATGTTGCAAAAAAAGGACTAAATTTTGATTATTTAGTATCACACAATAGAGGAAGTCAACGAATTGTTCCACTCAAAATTTTTGACGATAACCAATTCACTTATATGCAATTTGCTCAAATTAATGCAGATTTACCATCAATATTTACTGTAGATTCTGAAGGATATGAATCATTGATTAATTTTAGAGTATCAGGTGATTATGTTATTATTGAACGAGTTAGTAGCGCATTCACTTTACGCTATGGTTCAGACACAGTATGCGTATTTAATAACAAATACAAGAAAACAAAAAGGTAGGGTTTATCATTTTCTATTTAAAAATTTGCATATTTAGTGCTATATTAACTTTGTATACATATGTTCACTATTGACCTATTAAAAGACAGTATGGACTTATATTTCATCATACATGCTGTTCACAAAAAGCTGATAAGTCAATTATAGTTTAAAATATATTTAGCAAATTAACATTTCATTGAACAAATTATATTTTTATCATTATTCTTGCGATAATTTATAACTGTTTTACAATACATTAGATAGCTTTATAAAAATGGGACAAGTAATGATTGAGCAAATTGGAGACAGTGAATTTGATAACAAGGTTACATCTTGTAATGACAATATTTTAATTTTAGTAGATTTTTGGGCTCCATGGTGTGGACCTTGCAGGAGTTTAGAACCCCAACTTGAGAAACTAGCACAACAATACACTGAAAATGTAAAGATATACAAAATAAACATCGAAGATAACCAAGACGTAGCTACTCAATATGGAGTCAGTGCAATACCAACTATTCTAATGTTTAAAAATGGGAAAAAGTTATCACAAGTTATTGGAGCTGATATTTCAAAGATAATTAGTGAAATAAATAACAATATAAACTAGGGTTTTGTAGATAATACAGCAATAACTAAATGGCAACTACAGAGAACTTAGTCGTGTGTATTTACTTTTCTAATTTGAGCACACCGTACAAAAGTGTAGCATTAGCAAAATTGTAGTTTTAAAGTACAGTACACAACTTCATATTAGCTTTTTTATGCATAAATCATCAAATAAACATAACTAAAAAAGCTACGTTATATTCTTATAATTTTCAATACCTACTTAGCTTTAAAATATAACAATTATATCAATGTATAAATTTAGATTCTACTAATAAGCTTTCATCAAAGCTTCATCACAATAAAATTAAGTTTTATTTTTATAGACACACAAAAAAAGAATTAGCACAGTATACATTTAGAAGCTTTAGTTTTAAAATTAGACATTACTAAACAAATACCTGACCTACTAAATAATTGCCTTCTACTCTTTTTATTTCCACTTCAACAATACTTTGCAATTGAACATTATCATCCAAAAATTTCACCAAAGCAAAATTTTCTGCTCTACCAGTTCCTGACTTTTCAACTACAACACTTTGCTTTGTATGTAACAGAGTACTATAAAAATCATGCAATCTTTTCTCAGCAAACTCTAATAAGTGTTTTACACGTCTTTTCTTCACTTCTTGTACAACTTGTGGCATTCTAGCAGCTGGGGTACCTTCTCTCTTTGAATATGGAAAAACATGTAGATAAGAAATATTTGCTTCTTCTATCAATCTCACTGTATCATTAAACATCTCTTCAGTTTCCGTAGGGAATCCTACTATAATATCAGCCCCAAATACTACTTCTTTCCTTTTACTAGTTATTTTATTACAAAACTCTATTACCTGCTCTCTACTATGTCTACGCTTCATTCTTTTAAGGATTAAATTATTTCCTGATTGTAAGCTTAGATGTAAGTGTGGCATAAATCTAGGCTCATTAATAATAATATTAATAAGATCATCCTCTATTTCTGCTACATCTATGGATGATAATCTCAATCTACGCAACTGTGGAACGGCACTCAATACTCTTTTTATCATTGTCCCAAGAACACGTTGTCCATAAATATCTAATCCAAAATCACTTATATCTACCCCAGTAAACACAACTTCATTATACCCATTATCAACACAAGCTTTAACTTTAGTGATAATGTCTTCTATATATAGAGAACGGTTATTACCTCTTGCCTTTGTAATTACACAAAAAGTACATTCATGATTACATCCATTTTGAATTTCAATTAATGCTCTAGATTTGCCAGAAAATCCTTTAACTGAATCTTGCACAACTTCTTTTGAATTCTCTATCTTACTTACAATAATTTTATCCTTAGCAAGATAACTCTCATATTTAAGTTTATCCTGATTACCTAATACCTTAATTACTCCTGGCATATTAACATATAACTCAGGATTTAATTGAACAGCACAGCCTGCTACAATAATTTTAACATTAGCATTATCTCTATAAAGTTTACGTATCCTAGACCTTACTTGACGTTCAGCTTCATTAGTTACAGCACAACTATGAACAACTATAACATCATCCAACTGAGCCTTTTTTAAGTTATTTTTTATAACTTCACTTTCATAAAAATTTAATCTACATCCAAAGGTAATTACGTCACTCATTACGACTCTCTAACTCATATCAACCAGCATACCCTATATAACTATGATATCTTCTAATTAAAAATCAAGACAACTAACAAATACGTATTAATTGCTATTTTTTTTGCCAATTATCCCTAAAATAAATTACTATTTACTCTATAGAAACATTAATTAAATAACCAAAAGCACCATAAACCTTGCATCTAGCAATAACTAATTTAACAATGTAACAAATGAGTAGCTTTTCTACAAATTTCATCATTTATAATAACAGGAAGTCCTATCAAAGTAAAATCTATCCTAAAAAACCTATAAACTATCATTGATGACACATATTCCAAATAGAACCAATACAACATCCAATGTTCTAATATTTTTAAAACACAAATTTTTTTATAGTTTAATACAACAAGAAATTTTTTCTTATACAAGATACTTGATATAACTTTAAGAAGTTCTAATTAATTTTCTAAACACACTAAAGCATTATACTCACAAATTAAATTCATGATAATTAGGCATACACTATTTTTATTATAACAACACAAACATAGTTACATACATAACAGAATTAGAGACATATCCTTATTCCTCCTTGTCCTTATTCCTTGATTTCTATCTTCAGTTCTATATCCTCAATGATTTTATTACAATACTCATACAGTTCTTTACCAAGACTATATAATTCAACACTTCTAGCCAAAGTTACTTCGTCAGATTCCAATTCTTTAACTATATATTCTAGTTGCTCTATAGCAGCTTCAAAATTATACTCATCATTAATAGACATAAGTTACTATTTACTGTATATATTTAACATAATAATAGTTTTTTTATGCAAGAACAAGTGTCGAACGTGCGTGCTAGAATATATAAACCAGCAAAAAGTACCATGCAATCTGGTCATAGTAAGTTAAAAGCGTGGAAACTTGAATTTGAACCTTCATGCACTCAATACACCGAACCACTAATGAACTGGACTGGGTCACATGATACTAAACAACAGGTCTGCCTATCATTTACAACTAGAGAACTAGCAATTGCATATGCAGTAGCACATAAAATTGATTATACTGTTTTACAAGATAACCCACGCACCATAGTTCCAAAATCTTACGCTGATAATTTTACAAAACCCAGAGATATGTAAGAAGAAGTTAACCCTATTTTCACACTATAAACATCGACTATAAAATGTACAAGCTAAAGCTCAAGTAATAAGATTTCAAATTAACACAATCAGCTTATAATAGTCCACCACTAGAAAACAAATCAAGAAATAAGTAAATTATTACTTAATAAATAACATCAGTACAACACAACAAATCATTTACGCATACTGATCTATAAAAGGGTATCATCCTGTATAAAAATACAATATGAATAAAAGATAAGACAAACCTCAGAAAATTACTATACTTATACTTTCCTATAGTTCCCACACAACTTGCAATAATAAGAAAATTATTAACTACTATTTTACTCCATTTATCCTTATATACCCTTTATTATGTTACTAAATAAATGACCTATACTTGACAACTAAAATTTTACTTATAAACACATTTTTCATGATTCTATAGTTGTAAAGTAATTCACACTTATGTTACAGTATTTCATACACTAATAGCATGCTACAAAAATTATGTTTTTTATATTACTATCTAAAATTTTACCTTTATATATAACAGTACTTTTAGGGTTTATCGCTGGCAAATTTCTCAAAATAGATAGTCCTAGCATAGCTAGATTGCTTTTTTACATAATGGGTCCAACCGTTATATTTTCTGGAATTTCACAAACAAACATTAACTCAGAAGTCCTATCTCTTCCTTTTTTAACATGGCTTGTCTGTTGTATCATGTCAGCTGTAGTATACTATACTTCTTCTTTCATATTCAGAGATAGCACAAGAAATATACTAGCATTTAGCTCAGGTAGTTCAAGTATGGGTTTTTTCGGACTACCAGTAGCATTAGCAATGTTTGATAATCACACAGTATCCATATACCTTTTCTGTTATGTAGGTATGTTAATGTTTGAAAACAGTTTTGGTTTTTACATTGCTGCTCAAGGAATATATACTCCAAAAAAATGCATAATAAAACTAATAACATCACCTGCAGCACATGCAGCTGTAATGGCATTATGTGTCAACTACTTTAAAATACCTATTCCTTCATTTGTACATGATGTTGCAAGTAATATTAGAGGTGCTTACGTTTCATTGGGAATGATGTTATTAGGGATAGCAGTTGCAAACATTAAAACTTTCTCCATCGACTGGAAATTGATTTCTATTACCTTAATAATAAAATATGTACTGTGGCCAGTGTTAGTACTTGGGTGCATTATATTAGACAAATTAACCATACAATTATATAACAATGATATATATAGAGCACTAATATTACTCGCAATAATCCCAATGTCAGGTACAGGTATAATATTAGCTACGATGTTAAACAATAACCCTGATAAAACAGCAATCATGTTATTAGTAAATACAATTATAGGACTATTCTATGTCCCAATAATGATTTCAATACTACTGTATTAAAGAATATACACAGATGTTTATATCTATTAATATTATAAAAATACAGAAGTTTTATACAGTATAAGATCAAAAGTATATATATTAACACTAGTATGTAATATTAGATGCACGCTAAACAATTACACCATTATTCAATATCAATTACTAAATACTATACCATATTACAAGATATATACTAACAATTGTAATATGTTACCAACAATAGTAAGCATATAAATATTATCTACAACCCTAAATAATATAGATGTATATTACATGTTGATTGACACACTATTAATTATACTAATGATTTTAGTACTATTTATATGAACAAGTTATACCAATAGTCATGCTTAAAATTACAAACTTGCAACCCATACACAATAAGCATAAAGCTCTGTATAGCAGTTCAATAAACTATATTAATATAACCATCTAAAACTCACGTTGCAGCATTATTACTTTTGAAATACCATAAGTACGCTCAACCATTATTCTATATCCTATAGGACATACAAAAACCACTTTCTTTCTGATTCTAACTACAACTATACTACTGCTTTTCACCCAGTTTAATTTTATTAGTACATTAAGAGTCATATCAACTAAATTAGGATTGGTATATGGAGGATCAACAAAAACAATATCATATTGATCAGTTGCAAGAGGTAATTTTTCGACATCACAACACATAAGAGTTACATTATTTACTACTCCCAAATACTCAGATGTTCGTTTTACTAGACTTAAGTTATAGTGGTTTATATCAACCAATAACACACTCTCTGCACCTCTAGATAATGCCTCAAACGATAATGATCCACTACCACAAAACAAATCAAGAATTTTACACCCTTGAATACTCATGCGAGATAATATTATATTAAAAATAGACTCTCTAATTATAGACATAGCAGGACGAGCACTAAGCAGTTTATCAGAAAATATTCTCCTACCACGATATTTCCCTGACGTTATACGTAACATGACAATTAATTATATTTTTCTATTAAAGCATTCTTTTTTAAAGTAGATAATAAATATTCACTTTGCATAGACAATTTTTCCATGTATAGCCTTTGTTTGATAAAATCAGCATTATCTACCACATCATCAGCTTTACCTTTTGTAACATTACATAACATAATAACGTCAACTACGTTATTATCAGTCACTTCAACTACCTTCCCAACATCACAAGATTGTAAAACATTCTGTATTTTTACAGATAAATCTTTCACTTTTATTACAAAACTTAACGGCTCAGGTAATCCAAGCTCTTTTGCTACACTATTAAAATTTTCACACGTAGCTTTAGTTTTTAATATACTAATTTGATCCAAATACTCCTTACCCTGCTCAATATTTAAATGCATTTGCCTTAAATCAACATTACTATTTGCAAACTCTTTGTTTATATCAGACCTATGTATCAACTTTATAATTAAAGTCCCATACTCACTCTTCATAGGACCTATCACATCCCCAATCTTAGCATTAAGTAACTTATTTGCTAAATTCGCATCAATATTTTTAACATTAACACTTGCTTCTTCAAACAACACATCTTTCCTATTAGCTTTTATAGTTTCAACACTTACTCCACTTTGTAACTCACTAATAATACTACTTATTATAGACTCATTGTCATTCATGCTAGCTGGTAGCATTACTTCTTGAATATGCACAGATATATCTAGTCCATTACCCACCATATTATCCCTACTATCTTGTACTTCCTTATCACTAATAATAATATAAGGCGCTATTTTAAGCATTAATATTTTATTCCAAAGCAGCTTAGATTTCATATGTTGTACAAACAACTTATAATCTAACCCTTGTGCTTCAACATAAGACTTTAAATCAATATTACCTAAATTTTTTATCACTAAAAACTGTTTAATAGCTTCTAAAAGATCTCTTTCAGTAACTGTAACTTTAAGTTTTCTAGCTTCTTGCCTCCATATAGATTCATCAATCAAAGCATTTAAAGCTATTTCCTCTGCTGTATTACCTTCAACTTTATAAAAAAACTTATTTATAGCAATACGCTTTTCTAAATCTAAGTTAGAAATTAATTCATCATTCACCATAGCTACTATCTTTACACTAGCAAAAACATTACTACTATATAAAATAATAAATAAGACCAACAACCTTACTGCATGATTAAACATATGAATTGTATTTAATAAGTTACTTAATCAACTTTATATAAAAATACAACAATGTCAAAGACTCTTTAACAGAGTAACACTTCTATAAGGAAAATAGTAACTGGCTTAAAAATAAACATATTAGTTAGATCACTAATGATAAAAACCCTAAGCAAAAATTTGAACAATTTAAAAAGCGACTATATACAATAACATAGTAGACGTAAAGACACTATTTCTAAACTTTCTAAATATAAAACTACACACACATTCTTTAGCACAAAAGTACTTTTATAATCAAGAGTGCAGTTTATAAACCACTAAAAAGCTATGGGCGAATGACCAGGATTGAACTGGCGACCTTCAGTGCCACAAACTGACGCTCTACCAACTGAGCTACACCCGCCATCGAATTAAAGAAATATCTCTTACTTTTATCACAATAAATGATCAAATACAACATAGAAATACATTATATTAAGACACTCAGTAATAAAATAATTTATTGTACTTCAGAATAACTAAGTCTACGTACAATTTCCACCCTACCAATCAAAGGCAATAACTTTGCAAGCTCTGGACCTGTAGATAATCCAGTCAACGCTAACCGTAAAGGAGTAAATAAATTTTTAGCTCTACGATCAGTATGCTGCTTTATATTAGAAATCCACAGATTCCAAGTATTATCACGTACTTCTCCCTGAGGGAGCATATTTAGTGCTAACATGATAAAATCTTTATCATCTTGCCCAATCACAGGTATCATATCCCCACTACAAATTTTTGCCCATCCTTCAATATCAGAGAATTTGTCTATATTCCCACATACAAAATTCCAAAAACTTGGAGAAGTTATATTAAATGACTGTAACCTATTTCTTACATCATCAAAAGACATACTACATAATACCTTGGGATTTAATTTTAATACATCATCTATATTAAATTTAGTTGGAGCTTGACTAAAAGTAGTAATATCAAAAGAATCTATTAACCCACACATTCTCGTGTGTACACTAACTGGATTAGAAGTACCTATTTTAGCAAAATAACTATTAATAGCCATAGGTTCTAACCCATAAGATTGCATATCTTTCACACTAGAACCACCAACTCTTTTAGATATTTTATTATCATCAGAATACAGTAAAGACAAATGCGAAAATATAGGTATACTAGCTTTCAAAGCATGTAACATTTGTATTTGAACTGCTGTATTACTTATATGATCTTCCCCTCGTATTATGTGAGTAACATTAAAATCCATGTCATCTATTATAGATGGCAGCATATAAGTATATGTTCCATCAACCCTCCTAATGATTGGATCGCTAATATTCTCTGAGTTAAATGATACTTTACCACGTACCTCATCATTCCAGCTTATTAACTGATTCTGATCTATTTTAAATCTAAAATATGGAGCTCTTTCAGAATACTTATCTTTTTCCGCTTGAGTTAGATTCAATGCACTTCTATCGTAAATAGGCGGTAAACCTAACTTTAATTTCATTTTCCTTTTAAATTCGAGTTCTTCTTTGCTTTCATAGCAAGGATATATCAACCCTTCCTTCAACAGATAATTAAACACATCCTCATAGCGGTCAAATCTAGAAGACTGTCTAAAACTAGAGTCCCAATTTATATTTAACCACACTAAATCATTCTCTATTTCCCTTATATACTCGTCTTTCGACCTCTGAGTATCAGTATCATCAAACCTTAACAAAAACTTACCATTTTGCTTACGAGCATATAACCAACAAACTAAAGCCGTTCTAACATTTCCAACATGAAGATATCCTGTCGGACTCGGAGCAAAACGTGTAATCATAACCAAGATCTCCTAAAATTCAACACTACACAAATAAATAATATGAACAAGATAAATTAATTGACACAATCAAATCACTAATACTCTATTTTTAAATGCTACATATTACACAAAATTCTGATAACATCGTACACAGTTTTTATATAGCTATACAAAAATATTTTAAATTTACTAACTTAAAAAAGCATTGCAATACTTTTAGGTTTACTAACTTCTATTTTAATCATACTATTAAATGTAGAGCAGCAAACTATATAATTTATATGCAATCTTTCATTATATATAAACACCCAAAGAAAATTAATACTTCAGATGGCATAGTGTTTGTGCAAGACGAGTTCTCATTTATGGCATTTATATTTTCAATTCTTTTCACATTTTACAACAAGCTGTGGCTTTTATCATTTATTTCAATTGTGATACTTAGTGGAATTTATATAATGTACAACACACTAAACCTTATTAACTTACCAATTTACTTATCAGTGAATTTGCTATATTCACTTTATATAGCTTCATCTTATCCCGATTGGTATCAAGCAAAATTGAAAAAAATGGGATATAAGATACACGATGTTATATTTGCAGAAAACCTAATTTCCGCAAAACTAAAGTTTAAGAGATAGGTACATTCAAAAGCCTACATAATATAGTAAAACATCACATAATAATGAATAATACTAAACTATACTCCACCTCAATATTAATCTACTCTTTATAATGTATGATTTTATAACAAAATACCTACATATATTCTCAAGTATTATTATAAACATTGATTTAAATATGCCAATTTCTTGATCTAACTAAGCACTATTACTAATAAATGCTGCAACATATAAACAAAAACGTCAATTTTACAATATTTAACTAGAAGTGTTATACCAAAAAGGTGTATCAATCAGTGGTGTACTAGATACAGCAAAGTCTTTTTTAGGAATAATTCCAGAATCATAAGCTATACGTCCAGCCTCCACAGCATATTTAAAAGCACGAGACATATCTTGAGGAACAATAGATTTCGCAATAGCAGTATTAAGCAGCACAGCATCAAAGCCAATCTCCATTATCATAGCTGCATCAGATGGCCTACCTATACCAGCATCAGCTATAATTGTTATTTCTGGAAATCTATTTCTTAATAACTTTAAATTGTACATATTGAGTACACCACATCCAGAACCTATTGGAGATATTCCTGGCATTAACACACGACATCCATAATTTACCAATTTCTTACAAACAACTAGATCATCTGTACAATAAGGAAATACTTCAAATCCCTGACTAATTAACTCCTTTGTAGCTTCACATAATAATACTAAATCCGGATATAGAGTATACTCATCTCCTATTAGCTCTAATTTCACCCAATTAGTACCAAAAATTTCCCTTGCCATTTGAGACATAAGTACAGCATCATTTACTGTACAACATCCAGCAGTATTAGGTAAAATACGACATCCACTTTTTTTTACTATATTCCAAAAATCACTACCACCATTTTCAGATGGCATTTGCCTAGATAAAGATACTGTTACTACTTCAGTACCAGACAGTTGAATTGATTCACGCAAAATAGCAGGAGATGGATACATAGCAGAACCCAACAGGAGCCTACTTTTTAATAATACACCATACAAATTCAACATATATTCTTATTTTCTCCATCAAAACTAACTATGTTTACACCCAAAATTCTTCTTAACATCAATAAATTCTTCGACTCAACAACATACATATCACACAATTAATTTATTCTTGCTTAAGTAAAGTATAATCGACACTTCATAATATTAAATAAGGACACTAATCTTTATCCACCTTGCATGGGATACACTATATCTACAATATCTTCATCATTTAAGTAAGTACTGTCATATTTATTTCTTACTACTAAACTCCTATTCACTGCAACAGCAAATGGTAAATCAGTATCATAATTACACTCATTTAAAACTTCACTAAGTGTTAGTCCTGGTTTAAACAACATTTTTTTCTGATTCACAACAACAGTAATTAATACATCACTCATACTTGAATTTTAAAAATCTAAAAAGTATTACAATATATATCATCAAAATTACATTAATAAATATTATTTCAAAAACTCATGATAGTATTTCTAAATTATCACTTATTCAACATTTCAAAGAATATCAAGACTTAACAACATCAATAAATTTTTTCCTTAGAATAATAAATTAACTTATTTATACTATTATAAATATAACTTAACAAATAAATTAATTCATGATATTGGATACTTAATATATTTATTACTATTAAACAATGCCTAAAAGTAAACATAAAGTCAGAAAATACAGTACACATTCACGATTAAGAAATGAAATATTCGAAATACTATCAACTGATCCTTTAAAACTATTATTAGTAATAGTACCAGAAGTCTGTGATGTTCCTACAGCTGATAATGAGAATTACCGCTACCATAGCATCATACAATTTTACACTAATACATCACATAAAACTATACAAGACAAAAAAAAAGCTAGACTCTTACTAAAACTATGGTTCAAGGAACTAATCAATAAAATCTCAGATAGAGTAATAATATTCCCTGAAGATCAAAAAATTATAGACAAAGCATTAAATAAATTATTTAGTAATTTCAAAAATATAAGCATCACCCAACAAACTAAAGATACACTTTTTAAAACATTTAGAAAAATAATTCTCAAATCAGATATAAATCCAGAACTAAAGGAATTTTTCCGATCATATGCACTTGATATGTCAAGTTTAACAATGTACACAAGGGAAATAATAAAGGAAATAACAAGCGAAATAACATCAGCTATGAACAATCCAGATGCAACTTTACTAATAGCATGTCATGGAATCACTGGACCGTATAGTAACAATTATCCTAATATACCAATATCTCAACAAATCAGATACTTATATCAACATATAATGAAAATACCACCGATAAATCCAAAAACAGCACTTAACCTTTTTCCTAAACAACATATTGTTTTTTCAATACAGAACAAGCTTATCAATACAAGAATAAAATTAAAAGATCATCAGAACAAAACAGAAAAACTTTTAAGACATCCATATCCATGGTATTCAATAATTAACAAACTTAAGCAAATTATCCATATTTATATTGTTAAACCAAGGATTACAAAAAAAACAGAGATTATAAAACAAATAGAAAACGCATTTACAGAAAGTATAGCCTATGGTGATACTACACTTTTCTTCAAACAATTACAAATAATACGTCACAATACTAATATATCGTGGAATCCTTACTATAAAGACATTAAGATAACAATAAGATCCCTAAGTAATATGGAACCATCTGCACAAGATACAATGACTATTAAAGAGTTTGTCAGCAATATGAAGTTTTATATAAAACATGAACATGTTATATATCCTACCAGAAACACAACAAAACAACATTTACCAAGTACTTCATATACAATAAGAGAACCCATAACAACAGGACACAATAAATCACGCAAAAGCAACATTATAAAAAACACAAAAAAAGCCATATTGCACATTGCTAAAAACTCTACAAAATCAATTAAAAACAAACTAAGAAAGGTAATACGTCACAAAAAAACAAAATCATATGAAAAACTTATCACTCCTTCAACAAACTTTACGTTTCTTGATTCAACATCTTCCATAAAATCTACACATACTCAGCCTAGCACCTCCACTAGTCTCTAGTATAAAATACAGTATTAAACAATGTTAGGACTTAAGTGTATACCAGACTTATTCTAAAAAATGCAGATCTTTCATAATTCTATCATTCATTGTATATTCAAAAGTCATATCTCAATACTCTTAACAAATACTATAGATGTACTATTAAAAACATATCTTATAAAAAATATTTCTTCATTAATGGTAAATTTGAAATAAATATAGCAAAATTTAATATCGTTTCTATTAGAACTCCATACTACAACACATCTTATATACCAAACATAGAACTTTCATCAGTGCTTTCAGGATATCAAAAACAACCATTACCAACAGGTTATTACAAATAGAATTAAAGCCCTTCATACATGAACTTTAACTATAACAAATTGCAACACTTATATAATAAAACAAACTAACCATGTAGATTATGTAAATACAATAGACTCACTACATAAGCTTTATCTACATAAAAACATCAAATAAACATTTTTTAGTATATAATAAATGAACCCATCCCCTGCAAAGTTACCGCTAGTAGAATTAAACGCTTATACAGATAATCTTATAGACTTAAAAACTTAAAAAGTACTTTCCAACACAACAGCAAAACTAATATATTCTATTTCTACTGAATACTCTCTACACCTTGTATATCCGGAATATAATAGCTCAACATATTATATATACCTTCTTTCAGAGTAATTGAGGCACTTGGACACCCTGAACATGCTCCTCTCAATTTTACAAAAACAATACCATTACTGTATCCTTTAAACTTTATATCTCCACCATCTTGGATAACAGCAGGTTTTACATAATTATCTATTAACTCTTTAATTTTACCAACCATTTCAATATCTTTTTCATCAAAAAACTCTTCCAGTTCTTCCTGATCAAAACTTTCAGTAGCATTATCCGAATTAAGTGTTAGAAATTCCATAATTACTGTCAAAATTTCTGGTTTCAAAACATCCCACTCAATATCATCAGATTTTGTTACTGAAACGAAATCACCTCCAAAAAATACACTTTTTACATATTCAATTTTGAATAATGCTGTTGCAAGAGAAGAACCTTCAGCTGCCACACTATCAGCAAATTCACTAACCTTACCATTATTAATAGGCATACCTGGCATAAATTTTAAAGTATTAGGATTTGGAGTCTCCCCAATTTGTATAAACATAATAAACCATTTGCAAAAAAATACTTTTAACTTGTATAATATGTAGATACCTTACTTAAATCAAGTCATTTATATGTGGTTTATCTTTCTAGTAATATTCTCTATAATAGGCGTTATATTTGTATTGCCAATTGTTGCATTGCTTATACTTCTACTATTAAAAAGAAATAGCATAATAAGTATTAGTGAAATAATGACCTCTACTTTAAATAAAGTTATAAATGACGCAAATGTATATAATAGTCCACAAAACACAAGTAGTAGCTTATCTAGAGGAGAAGCATTAGAAATATTAGGACTAGATAAAAATGCAAGCCAAGAACAGATTAACACAGCTTATCATAAGCTCATGAAATCCATGCATCCAGACAAGGGAGGATCTCCTTATCTAGCACAAAAATTAAATGAAGCACGTGACACGTTATTAAATTAACAAAACAGGATACAAGGTCTTAACACATTTTTCATTTAGCATCACCAGTACTACAACTCCTAACAACTTTTTTCCTATTTCCTAACATTGTACCACTGCAATCCACAATTAAATCACGATGATTTTAATGTAAATCCTTAGCATCAAATAACTCATCATATACTGTAAATTTATTCCTTTCATAAAAATATACAGACTACATCACAAGTTCCCAATTACCTCATTTGAACAGCAATGTATCCCATATCAAAAACATAAGTACAGTTTGGTATCTCTTTTGTCATAAACACAATTAACTCTGAACTATTTTCTTGTAATAATTAAGCAGTGACTATACATCATAGGTTTCACAATTAAGCAATCTACAAAAACACAAGTCACAAATATAGAATCAAAGGGATTTCTCTTAAAATACCACTAATTATACAACATTCATTCTTTTTATTAAATAGCTACATATAGTTCTACAGTTATAAGTATTTCGCTTATACATTCATTATAAAGTTCTTATTTTCTATACCCATATTAACTATTCATCATATCAAAGAATTCATTATTGTCTTTGGTTATCAACAATTTATCCCTTAAAAATTCCATTGCTTCAACAGATCCCATCGATGACAATAGCCTTCTTAATAACCATACTTTCTTCAAACACACACTATCTATCAACATATCTTCTTTCCTTGTACCAGATTTTGAAATATCTATTGCTGGATATACTCTTTTATCAGATATTTTTCTATCTAATATTATTTCACAATTTCCTGTACCTTTAAATTCTTCAAATATCACTTCATCCATTTTTGACCCTGTTTCAATCAGTGCCGTTGCTATTATTGTCAATGATCCTCCATTCTCTATATTTCTTGCCGCTCCAAAAAATCTTTTTGGTCTTTGTAAAGCATTAGAATCTACTCCACCAGTTAATACTTTTCCTGATGACGGTATTACTGAATTATATGCTCTTGCTAATCTTGTAATTGAATCAAGTAATATCACTACATTCTTTTTATGTTCTACCATTCTTTTTGCTTTTTCTATTACAATTTCTGCAAGTTGTACATGTCTATATCCAGGTTCATCAAATGTAGAACTTACTACCTCTCCTTTCACAGATCTACACATATCTGTCACTTCTTCTGGTCTTTCACCTATAAGTAAAACTATCAATTCTATATCTGGATGATTTACAGATATTGAATGTGCTATTTGTTGTAATATTATTGTTTTTCCTGCTCTTGGTGGAGCAACTATCAGCGCTCTTTGTCCTTTACCTAATGGAGCAACTATATCTATTACTCTCATGCTTATATCTTTTTTACTCACGCTGATAGGATCATTACATTCTAATAATATTCTTTCTTCTGGATACAAAGGTATTAAATCATCAAAGTGTACATATCTTTGTAACTTTGCCATATCTGTAAAGTTTATACTATGTGCTTTTACTAACGTAAAATACCTTTCTTTCTCACTTGGCGCTCTTATTTCACCACTTACTATATCACCTGTTCTTAAATTAAACTTTTTTATTTGTCCTGCAGAAATATATACATCATCACCACTTGCAGCATAATTTGCTTCAGGAGACCTTAAGAATCCAAAACCATCAGATAATATCTCTACTACCCCTCCTCCTATTGCTGCACCTCCATCACTTACTACTTTTTTCATTAAGTGAAATATTATTTCTTGTTTCAGCATTCTACCATTACTAACCACTCCAAGGTCTTCTGCTATTTTCAACAAATCTTCTATTGTCTTCTTTTTTAGCTCACTCAGATCTAACACTTTTACTTCTTGTTGTTCTGGTACTTTCTCTTCTTCTTTCTCTTCTATTATTTCCTCTTGTACCTCTACTACTTCTTTCTCTTCTTCTTTCTGTACAACACCTGTCACGGGCTGCATTCCTGCACTCTTATTAGCATTTTTTTTGCTAACATACCTTACTCTCTTCTTTTTCCCATTTAACACTATACACCTATAATTTAAATCAATACAAAAAATCACAAATATGCTTAGTCGCAATATTAAAAAATTAATACTTAAGCATTTAACAAATGCAACATTAATTTCTGAAACTCTATGATAATTTTATTCACCAATTAACACTAACTTAACAACACATAAAGCTAACAAAAATATACTTCAATTAAAACATAAGGCAAAACAGCCTAATAAACATCACTGATTATAAAACAACAACACTTTGGTATTTTAGTAAACGTAATGATTTGTACTATCTAGATAGTATAACAGTAACACTTAAAGGAAGATATACCATGTTAAATTATAGCAGTTACTCTCGTTAAGTAAAGATTTATTAACACAACAATTTTACACTGAATCAGACACAGAAAAATCATTAGCCTTGATGTTTTTCACTCTTCTTTCTCTTTCTGCAACTATCTGAGCTTTCATAATCGCTTCATCTAGATCCACTTGAGTACACAAACCAAGTAACACAGGATCTCTAGGTTTAATGTTACTCGAATTCCAATGTTCTTTATTTCTAATAGCAGCAATAGTTGATTTCGTAGTACCTATCAACTTAGCTATACATACATCTTGCATTTCAGGACAATATTTTAAAATCCATGCCACAGCATCAGGCTTATCTCTACGACGTGCTACAGGTGTATACCTAACAGTCCTTTTTTTACTTTTTTTAAAATTTCTATAGCTAATTAATCTAGGTACTCTAGTAGGATCATTCTGACAATATTCAATTTCTTCCTTTGTAACCTGTCCCATTGTAATTGGATTACATCCAACCACACCTTTAGCAACTTCACCATCCGCAATACCTTTAACTTCTAACAGGTGCAAGTTACAAAATTTTGCTATTTGCTCAAAAGTCAATATAGTATTATCTACTAACCATACCGCAACAGCCCTAGGCATTAAAGGACCAGAGTCTTCTAACGTGGAAGAAGATTCCTTAGGGTTATGAGCTAAAGGAACATTACTATTTGACATACAGATTTCTCCAAATTCTCAATATAACTAAATAACCATGTATTCACAAAAATAAATAAAATATAAATATTAATAATACATTACTACTAATGCATGTGTATCACTTATAAATTATTGCCATAAATTTTGCAATAACTTATGTAATACTTTCAACAAACTTAATAAATCGTGAAGAATAATAATGTAGCAGGTTATTTTAATCGAGAAATATTTTTCATCTAAATTTTAGTACACCATATTATAAAAACTATTAACATACAGTGTATAAATTATTTAGAGTAAAATTTAGAAAATGTACTTGACACTCTGAAAGCGAATAGATTAAGATGTAACTTTCTGCAAAAATTTTAGGATAGAGATGCCAAAGTTAAAAACTAAGTCTTCTGTTAAAAAGAGATTTAGTGTTACAGCAACAGGTAAAATAAAGTCTACTCAATCTGCAAAAAGACATGGTATGACTAAAAGAAGTAAAAGGAGTATTCGCGTTCAACGTGGTACTGCTATTATGAATTCTTCTGATTCACGTATAGTTAAACTTTTTATGCCTTATAGCAGGTAGGAGTATTAATAGATAGAGGTTAAGAATGGCTAGAGTTAAGCGTGGTGTTACGACAAGAGCACGGCATAAGAAGGTTATTAAGCTAGCAAAAGGTTATAGGGGACGTTCCAAGAACTGCTATAGGATAGCTTTGCAAAGAGTAGAAAAAGCATTACAATACGCTTATCGTGATAGACGTAATCGTAAGAGGTTTTTCAGAAGCCTGTGGATTATGCGTATTAATGCAGCTGTAAGGCAACATGGTCTTCTGTATTCAGACTTCATTCACGGTTTATCCTTAGCAAATGTAACATTGAATAGGAAAGTTCTAGCAGACATGGCGGTTAACCATAAGGATCACTTCAAGCAAATTGTAGATCTTATTAAAGAAGCTTTAAATAAATCTCGTGTTGCACAGTAATATATACAACTTACAAGCAGAAGCTACTAACAAGATACTATCTAGCTCTTCCCTTGAAGAGTTAGAAAGCATAAAGCTTTACTACTTTGGTAAGTCAGGCACTATAACAGCATGTTTAAAAAGTATTGCAACAATTAGTAATATAGAAGAGAGGAAATCTGTTGGAAGTAGTGTAAATGCTATATGTGCTGAACTAAAATCTTTAATTAATTCTCAAAAAGAAAAATTACATAAAATACAAATCAATGCTCAATTGATGCAAGATAGGGTTGATATTAGTTTGCCAGTTCGCCCGAAACAAATAGCTAAATTACATCCGATTTCTAAAACTTTACATGAAGTAAGACATATTTTTTCATCTTTAGGGTTTAAATTATCTGATGGACCAGAACTTGAGGATGAATTTCACGTTTTTGATGCACTTAATACACATAAAAACCATCCAGCAAGAGAAGAAAATGACACTTTTTATTTAAAAACATTAGTAAATCAAAAAAGAGTTGTGCTACGAACTCATACATCTTCTGTACAAATCAGAGTAATGCAAGCTAACAAAGGAAATTATCCAATTAAAATTATTGCCCCCGGGAAGGTTTATAGGAATGACTGGGATGCAACCCATAGTCCAATGTTTCATCAAATTGAAGGTTTATATATTGATAAAAATGTTAATATGGGACACCTAAAATATTGTATACATTACTTTTTAAAAAAATTTTTTGGAGAAAATATCCAAATAAGATTTCGTAATAGCTATTTTCCATTTACTGAACCATCAGCAGAAGTTGATATAAAGTGTGGGGAAAAAGATTGGATAGAAATTTTAGGATGTGGAATGGTCCACCGTAACGTTTTAACAAATGTAAATATTGATCCAGATCAATATAGTGGATTTGCATTTGGCATTGGTATTGAAAGAGTTGCCATGCTCAAATATAATATTAGCGACCTGCGTAAATTCTATAGTAACAAATTACAATGGTTAAATCATTATGGTTTTTGTTTTACCCATCTCGTATCATGTTGAAAACACATAAAAAAGGAGCATTAATTACAGGCGGTGCACGTAGGTTAGGCAAAGCAATAGCAATGTTCTTAGCTAACAATGGATATGATATAGCCATTCATTATAACATTTCTGAAGCACATGCGTTACAAACAAAAAATACTATTGAAGAATTATACCACCAAAAGTGCATTCTCATACAAGCTGATTTAATAGAATTTGATTCACTAAGTCCTATAATAGATAAGACTTTTGAATTCATGCCCTATTGTAATTGCATTATTAACAGTGCTTCAGTGTTCTACAAAAACACACTGATGAATACCTCTATTAAAGATTTTACTGATCACTATAATTTGCACATACGTGCTCCTCTATTTTTAACGCAATATTTCGCAAAAAAATGTACCACTACAGGAAATGTTATTAATATGATTGATGCAATGATTACGAAAGATAGTACAAAATATTTTATATACACAATGTCAAAAAAATCACTACTAGATTTAACAAAATTTACAGCTGTAGAATTATCACCAAAAATAAAAGTCAATGCTATTGGCCCCAAAATGATTCCTCACCACTTTCTAGATAACATAAACCATCATAATATAATGGATAACATAGAAGTTAAGACTATCCTTACCAGAATAGCAGAACTATTAGATGATAACAACAATGAAACTGGCACTGTAAATTTTATACAATAATTAGAAACCCTTGTTATGGTATAAATAGCTTTTTGCACTTTAAATGTAACATATTACAATAACATCCAAATAAAGGCCTATAGTATTAGGTTATTTAATAATACATCATGTGTCTTTTATAAGTTTATTAAGCTTCTTATAAAACTTAAAAACACACCAACTACAGACCCATATTTTTAACAATTTACTACATTAAAAAAATCTACAGTTCATGTTTTCATAATAAATGTTATAATCTAATCAACTAACTTTACTTTATTGTCAAATATGTTTGACCATAGAATACTTGAAATACTCGTTTGTCCATTAACAAAAGACAAGTTACAATATAATAAAGACACTAACGAGTTAATTAGTGAAAAAGCCAAATTAGCATTTCCAATACGTGATGGCATTCCAATTATGCTGATCGATGAAGCCAGAAAACTAGAAGAGTGATTCCTCTACTGATTACAGAGCTGTATAACATCAAATTAATAAAGTTGTATATACACTTAATGTTTATAGCGCAGGTTTTCTCCTTCCTTTCTGTTCGTCTTTCTTAATAGGCGTTATTTTTTAGTATTTTGTGACGTATTATGGCCCCTATAATAATTAATAGCTAGATAAGACAAGCAGTAGGTTGCCATCCATAAAGCATATAGTAAATTTAGATAACACCAATCAAAATTTATAATAGCTGTACACATTTCACACTTAATGCAATATCACTAAACAACCACCTTAAAACCAGATATAACAAAATATCCACGCAAAAACCCTATTCATTCTAGTGAGAATATCATTTTAGCTACTACATTAGATCAATGCACAACATTTAAATAGTAGATTACCAATCAGCATAAACATCTTTTTTTCTGATCTGACACAATGCAATAACTCCAACCAATGCCCAAAACATAACATATACTCCAGGAATAAACGAAAGCCCTGTTGCCCTTATAAGCCATGTACATACTACAGGAGCCATACCACCAGATATAGCTGAAGCAATGTTACGCGATAATCCAAAACCAGTATATCTAACTTTTGTAGGGAACAATTCAGACATTGCACCACTTGCTGGACCTAAAGTTGCAGAAAACGGAATTACAAATATTAAATATGCAGCAATCAAAGAAACATAGCTATCTTGACTTAATAACCAAAATACTGGTATTGCAACACAAAACAATGACACAGATGCAATTAACATTACTTTTCTACGCCCTACATAATCTGAAATATATCCAAAAAATACATTCAAAATACCACAAATCATTATATTAAAACTTTCAATAATGCTTATAGTATTAGCATTTAAATTCAGGTGAATATTTGAGAACTCCTTAATAAATGTAATAAAAAACACCATAAAAATATGAAATGAACAATTTTCTACACAGTCAATACATGTTGCCAAGACTAAAGGGCGCTTATACTTTTTTAACAATTCTAAGAAAGGAGATTGAGAAAGATTATTATTTTCTTTATGAGTATCATACGCAGGACTTTCACCAGTAATACGCCTAATATAAACACTAATTAATCCCAATAATAAACCAATTACAAAAGGTATTCTCCAACCCCATACTTCAAAATTTTCTCCTGTAAAGTACTGAGATAACAAGATCATAAATAATGCAATAATAGAACCAAGCACAGCACTAAGGGTCTCAAAACTACCAAAAAAACCAATGTTTTTTCCCTTTTTAGAATGCTCTATTAAGAAAGTAGCATTACCAGCTTCTCCACCTAGAGATATCCCCTGCATCAACCTACAAATAATAAGTAATATAGGAGACAATATTCCTATTTTTTCATAGGTAGGCAATATTGAGATAAAAGTAATAGGGACAGATATTGCTATAATCGATAAAGTCAGTGCAGCTTTTCTTCCATATTTATCGCCAATGTAACCAAAAATACTTGCCCCAAAAGGACGCATTAAAAATCCAACTGCAAAAATACTGAATGTCATAATAAGACTAAAATATCTATCTTCTGCTGGAAAAAATAATTTACTGATTACACTCACCAAATTCCCAAATAACACATAATCATACCATACTAAAGTATTACACATGATTGTCGATAACACAGCTCTTCTTAAATTCATATAACTTAAATATCCTCCTATTACATATCCTTTTCAAAAAGGACATCTTTTCACTTTTTCATAATTTGAACAAGCTTGACTAATTAATCATATTGCTTTTAACAACATATTGCAAATTTCTTATTTTCCTCAAAGAACTTAAAGATAAGATTTTAAATATTTAAAAATGCATTTTTCAATTTGACTCACCATACTATTATGTGTATGATTTGAAAGTATTCAACATATTTTAAAGGTTATATTCTCATGTCTGTAAAGATAAGGTTAGCAAGGTTTGGAGCAAAAAAGCGTCCTTTTTATAGAGTAGTTGTTGCTGATTCTAGGGTTGCAAGAGATGGGAAGTTCATTGAATCTTTAGGTTTTTACAATCCAATGCTCCCTAAAGAGCATGAACTGTTTGTTAAAGTCAAGGTTGATAGATTAAAGTATTGGTTAAGTGTTGGTGCACAAGCAACTGACAGAATATCCTGGTTTATAAAGAAAGGTATTATTAATATAGAAACAGCTTAGTGTACTTTTAACGCTACGGTTTTTACTACATATAATGTGCTTTTTAATAAGAGTAATGTTTATAGTGCAGGTCTTTCTTCCTTTTTGCTTCTCTTTCTAATAGGTGTTATTTTTTAGTATTTTGGACGTATTATAGCCTTATATAATAATTAACAGGTAAATAAAAAACAGTAAGCTGTTATTACAAAGCATACAGTAAATTTAGATAACACTAATCAAAAGGTTACAAAGATTAAGCAGACAGCAAATATCTATTTGCCTTGCTTAATAGGTGTTATTTTTTGGTATTTTGTGACGTATTACAGCCCTAGATAATTAACAGGTAAATAAGACAAGCAGTAAGCTATTATTACAAAGCATATAGGTAAATTTGGATAACACTAATCAAAAGGTTGTACAAAGATTAAGCAGACTAAGTAAATATCTGTTTGCCTTGCTTAATAGGTGTTATTTTTTGGTATTTTGTGACGTATTACAGCCCTAAATAATTAATAGGTAAATAAAAAACAGTAAGCTGTTATTACAAAGCATATAGGTAAATTTAGATAACACCAATCAAAATGGTCGTACAAAGATTAAGCAGACTAAACAAATATCTGTTTGTCTTGCTAATAGGTGTTATTTTTTGGTATTTTGTGACGTATTACAGCCCTAAATAATTAATAGGTAAATAAGACAAGCAGCAAGCTATTATTACAAAGCCATATAGGTAAATTTGGATAACACCAATCAAAATGGTTGTACAAAGATTAAGCAAATAATTCTAAAGTGCAAGTAAGCATATAAGTATTACGGTTTACTGCATAAGACTAATAAATGGACGATAAATTAAATAATTTTCTCTTCCTACCAATAAATAAAAATGCTATAGCCCCAACTAAATAAATAAAAACCACAGCTCTTACAATAAAATAACTAAAATTTGATATTAAGAAACTAAGGAATCCATAATAAATATAGGAAGTAATAATATTTTGACCGAGATTAGCAGCAAATATAGGTTATGCAACAAAAAGCTCATTATCTTAATAACCAAACAGGTCACAAATACAGTATCATAAAAGATTTCAGCCCCCATAGCGAGCATACAGAAATACATGTTTTAATAATACCCAATAATCATTAAGAAACATACAGTATGTAAAAACCTACCCTAATCAAGTTAATGTACAAGAAACTAAAATATAACCTTTTAATAAAAGCTCTGTATGACGTAAAGAACTTTTTGATAATAAATTAACTCTAATAAACACTAGACTAAGAAGTAAACTTATATACAGAATTCAATTTATTCAAAAACTATCTCCACCCACACTCATCTGCCATTTTAACAGCTTCAGTCAAATGTTTCTCTAATTCTTGTAAAGGCAAATTGCTCTCCTTAAATGAACCAAAAGTCCCTAAAATCTCTGAGAGCTCTACCCCTTCTACAACAGGATATTCTTGATTAACTTGAGCATAGACCTTTTGTGCTTTCACGCTAGTTAAAAACTCTAACAATCTTATAGCATTCTGCTTATTCTTTGCATTCTTTGTTACAGCACCACCACTAATGTTAATCATAGTACCTGTGGTTTCCTGATTAGGGAAAAAGATACCAAGTTTTTTAACTGCAATCTGATCACTCTTCTTATCAGAAGCTGCAATCCTACCAAAATAATAACTATTAACTATAGCTATACTACCTTCATCTGCTGCAACAGCATAAATTTGATCTATATCCCCACCACTAGGCTTCCTAGCCATATTTGAAACTAAACCTTTAACCCAAATCTTAGTATTTTCTATACCATTATTTGCTATCATAAAAGCAATTAAAGACTGGTTATATGGACTGCTAGAAGATCTTACTAAAATTTTATCTTTCCATTTTGTATTTGCAAGGTGCTCATATGTACTTAAGTCACTCTTTTCAACTAAATCTTTGTTATATACTATCACCCTTGCACGCTTAGTTAACCCAAACCAAAACCCCTCACTATCTCTATACTTACTAGGAATTGCTTGATTCAACACTTCAGATTGAACAGGTTGCAACAATCCTTTCTTTTTAGCAAGAATAAGATTAACAGCATCTGCAGTTAAAAATACATCAGCTGAAGTAGCAGTACCCTCATTTTCCATTCTATTAATAAGTTGAGCGGCTTCGTCATTGATGTATTTAACATTTATACCAGTTTCTTTAGTAAATTGTTTAAACAAACTATGTAATAATTCTTCCTTGCGAGATGAATATACTCGTACTTCTTGTGTTAAATCTTGAACCTGCTGCTTTTTAGTAAAAAAACTAAAGGCTAGGATAACAACAGCTATAATACCAAGACAAGCAATTAATCTCATCATATCGTTTTAATCCATAAATATTCAAAACCCTACTATTATACAAGACAACAGAATAAATGCAATATTGATATAATTATAGAACTACTTTAAAGCACACTTATAATTATAAATATACTTTTCATAAATTAAAAACGTATAAAAATATTCATATAAAACACTATGAAAATAACCAAATATACATTAAAAAACGTTTTCATAATCTATATAAAACACTACTTTTTTAATCTACCAAAACTATACATGCAATGTAAAATCGTAGAATTATTCACAACGTCATATAAAATTCATTTATAGTGAAATATACACACGGAAAAATGACTCTACACATACAAGAAAGCAGCATTCATTGAACGCTGCTTCTTTTTTAAAATCTATTGAAACTCATTAATATAAGGTGAAATAGTAGACACAGTATCAACATTATCTAATACATCAACAGGTGAATTACTTCCTTTAAAATAAAAAACAGTTTTGTCACTATAACCTACATCAGTATCAAGATTGGCTATTTCATCACCACTTCCTACATCATATCTTCCACTATATACCCCATTTTCTAACGCTTCAATATTGACCTTCTGAAAATATTTAGACGAAAGAAAATCACTGTGGCTATAATTAAGGCTTGCAGCAACAAAAACATCTCCCTGAAATTTATTTACATTATCAGATAACATTCCAATAACTTTATCATCATATACCAGGTCAACTTTTGTTTTATAAGACACATTATTAGGTCTAATTATATTACCATGTTCATCCTTATTAATATGATAATCATCAGAATAATACTGTAATTTAAACATAGTTCCTTCTTGATATTTATCAAAATCTACCAAACCAATGCTAACACTATTTTTAGAATAGCTTTGTTTCTCAAATGTGTGAGCAAAAATAGGATCAATATATCGATACTCATCTGTTAAATTAGATGGCATACCATCAGGGTGCTCATTACCATCTGCAGTACATGGTACTAATTTTTGATTCCCATCAACATTTACTAACTTTAAATGAGTAATTGTTTTAGGAAGTTGAAATCTAAGATTTTTCCCTTCATCAGCAATAAAGAAATCACTACCATAAGTTCCAGCACTATCTGTTGATGGCTCACTTATGTAAAAAGAAATACTTTTAAATTGATGTAGTACTTGATCATCATGTTTAATCACTGCTTGATGAATGTCATCACTCGTTGTAACAGTTCCTTTGTCATCCAACAGATCTCCCCGTACAATTACTGTATCATCATGATGAAACCTTGTATTAGCAAGATGGGAATAATCCTTAAGTGAAGCATCATTTAATAATACCTTTTGATAATTTGGATATAAATGATTAACACCAGGATGATTAAACTGATTATCCCATATAACATTTCCATGCTCTGTCTTTTGTATATCATCAATTAGAGCAGTAGTAAATTCACCATCTTTTTCACATACAACCATGTATGCTCTATCTTGATAACTACTTGCTATGTTTCCAACAGCATTGCGGAATACAAAATTCACATTATTAGTATCAAGATCCTTCACACAATAACCTCCTTCAGTAGATAATTCAGCGACTTTTTGATCACCTACATACAGAGATATTCCACTTGCATCTCCCTTACCTAATATAGCAGTACGCAACATTACATTTGGATCAGATACAATGCTTTCAATATTAGAACCATTTACTCCTATCACATCACTTAAATTAATATAAGTTAAATCCATCAATAGATTTTTTATTGTAGAATCAACACCTGATTCACCAGTAAACACTTTTTTGACTTCAGATTCTCTAAAATCTTCAAAAGCTTTTTTTACTATATGCATTTTTATAACACTAACCTGCTCTGGGTCGCTCATTATTACTTGCTTATAATTTCCATAACCAATTTTATCTAAGAACTGATCCAACAACAAATCTGCGTTAGGAATTTTATCAAACACTTTATCAGCATCTGAGTAACGACCTCTAATATCTAAAAAATCACCATTGATACGAAGATTCTCATCATATTTTTTCAAGATATTAAACGCATATTCCACATAAGATTGAGTATTAAAATACTCATTACCATCCTTATCACAATATACATATGCAGACTTACCAGATGGAGTACTAACCAATTTTAGAAAACTATACTCTGGTTTTACTTCTATCATATCAGTACTCGCAATATTCCAAGTACGAATAGTATCCTTATCGGCATAATGCACCACAGGAGATATTTTCCCTACTACTTCACCGTTCATAGTACAAATGTTTTCACAGTAATATTCATTTCTTACATTCTTATTTTCAAAAGAAACAGCGTTTTTAGCAGAAAACATTTTTTCTCCTAAATCTATCTTTAATACATTCATGCCTTCTAGATACAAAGAAATGTCTTTAGACTGTACCCACGGTTCAAAATCTGCATACTTATTCATGCTAATTATTTCTCTAGCATGCACAGCATTACCTTCCCTCAATGCTGCAAAGTACTCTGAAATCACACCAGGATAATTCTCCTGTAAAAATGTTACAAATGCGTGTCCTATACTATAACTCAAATGCTGATCCTTAGCTACTGCAGCATCACTGACTTGATCTATATCTTTAGAAGAACCCTCCTTCAATACACTTGATGTTACTTCTTTATCTCTTAATTCTCTCATAATAAAAGTACCATCATTTTGTATATAGTCAGCCAACCCTTCTGTAAATATATCATGATTTATTTTAAGCTTAGACAATGAGTGTCCAGACGCATAATTCTCTAAAGCATGAGTTAACTCATGTTTTAAATTTAATATTTCACCAAACTGATATACATAAATTTTATAAGGAACATCAGCATCTCCATAAAAAGTCATACCACCAGCTCCATTTATTCCTAGATTATAAAGCCGTCCATAATGCTCATATTGTTCTTTATCATCAAAAAGATATAATTCAAAAGTAGTATCTTTTTCATTGGGTTCCAACCCAAAATTATCTTTAAATCTTATTATTGAATCATCAAATCCTTTCTTAATCTCCTGTAATCTTCTATCAGATAAATTTCCTAAAGTGTGTATTTCTAGATTTAATTTCAACTGATCGTCTCTTATAGTATGCGTATTACAAAAAACATTAGATTTAAAATCTACAGAATTACCCTTACCTGAATTACCATCAGCACCAGTTTCTACAGCAGGCACAACAGGTAGAGTCTCATAACTATCATTATAAGGAAGAACAGTATCTGTTCTATTGTGCTCAGCATTATTTCTCATAAAGGACTGTTGTACATGCCCTTGTAGATCACCAGCGTTATAAGTATTATATACATAGGTAGAAGAGTCCTTATCTTGATCTGTTCTACCTGCAGTATTGCGTTTCACTACTTCCTTAGTGTTAACTTTACTGCCATTATATTCGAAAAAAACTGTCATATAATTCATTTGTTAATAAATATTAATTTAGATCGGTATCATACACAAGATATGTTAAAATGTCAATATAAAAAAGTTAATAAATTAACTTATTGATTGCTTTTTAGATATAATATATTGACATTTTTATCTAAAAATATTAATGAATTTATTAATTAATGTTTTTTACAACATAAAAATTATAATTAAGTAATAATTATATAAAATATTTAATAATTATTAAGAGAGGGAATATGAACAACAACATACCAATCACAACAAACCAAGCATCTTCTTTTAAATTAAAAGTAGGAGAAAATTTACACGGTTTTTGTAACAGGAATATATACACTGTTAAAATAACAACTGAAGATAATACTGAAATAGTTATGCCATCAAAAAATTACTTCTTTGTAGGTGATAAATTTTATGTTCCATACAACAATTACCTACATGACAGCTATCTTAACATACCTTCTGAATACCAATACATAAAAGTAGAACGTACACAATACACTACATACAGTAAAGAAACTCAAGATTTTTACAACTTAGTCATATGTGATCAAAATGGAGAAGCATACCATTATAATTATCAAAAATTCTATATTAGACCAGAAAACATAATTGAAAAACCGGAAACAATAAACTTAGAAGAATATTACAATGTACAAAAGACCAGAGGAGACAGCCCACTATTTAAAATATCCTCAGAAGAACCATACAAAAACACAGAAACATCTCCTGCTATACTTTTAGACTTACATTCTAATGAAAAGTTTGCAAAATTAAGTCCAGAATCTCTACAATACAAACATTACTCTTCTGCAAATCATGATACTTTCATATTTAACTATTCTGATATTAGTAAACACCACATCAATGATGATAAAAGCATTCACTTACACAATATCAGAGATGATGTAATCCAAGAGGAAATGGAAAATTCTCCAATTTTTCTTGTAATACAAGACGGAAAATTCTTCTTTACAGATATAGAACAAGAGGGATCATTAGTAAAAGATTATAATACAGCATTAAGAGTGTTAAATTTTGCTAATTTTCAAATACAAGACATACCGAATGACAATCGCTACGTAAATATGCATGAGAAATTTATTTTCAAAGTTGTGAAGAGCGATTTACAAACAGAATATGGCAAAAATTTTGCCAGCGTAATACTAGAAGATAAAGAAATAGCATTAATTCCTAATGATGATAATACACATCTTTTCTTTGATGGAAACTTTTCCTTTGAATATTGCAATAATGTTAGAGAAGTCTTTAAGTACGATGAACCCATTTCTGGATTTACTAAATCTTTTGCAGCAATCTCACAAGAGAAACTAGACTCAACCAATATTTATATTACTATTAAATCTGATGAAGGAGATCACACCCAAACATATTTTTCCGACAAACAAGGAAATCATATTCTTGATCTTCCAAATACAGGACTAACAGAGTACTTATCAACTATTTTACCACTAGATTATTCTCAGAATGAAACACACAACATCTCTGCAAGAGACATAACACATCAAGCAAGTGAAACAATACAAGAACACAACGTTTTAGATCAAAAAGAAGATAACACAAGACCAGAAAAGTTGATAGATAAAGAACATCATACCAATGAAGGTAATACCTTTGATCCTATTACAGAGCAAGATATTGATACTATATATTTTCCACTATCAAAAGAACACATTAATATAGGTGATAACATAGATCAGGATAAACATCACATATCTTTTGATTTGACATATGAAGGATGGCTAAACTTCTATGAAGCTATAAAAGAAAATTACAGTTATGATCAAGTATGGAGTGCATACAACAATATCTTTAAAGACTATGGAAAAGAACAAGAAAATGATAATGTCTATATTAATCAAAATAACCACATATTTATCGACAATTATGATTTCGGGTTAGTACAATAGAATATTTCTGTAGTGCATAAAATAGGTAACATTAGGATTTATAGTAGTTATTTATTTTATTGAAAATAATAAACTTACTAAAAATGCGATCTTATCTTTTAAAACAGGAAAGTGGAGGTAAGCGGAATCGAACCGCTTGCCTTCTGCGTGCAAAGCAGACGCTCTACCAAGTGAGCTATACCCCCATAGAACCACAGCGAGATAACGTTACTACTAAATAACCTCCAAAATACATAGCACAAGCTTATTAACAATTCAAGAATAATAATCAATCATAATATAATTATTGAGATGCATTAAGGAGTCTTTTCACTAATTATTTTCGCAATTATATTACTAAAGTCATTTATATTTCTAAAATTCATATATACAGAAGCAAATCTAACATATGCTACTTTATCTAACTTAAAAAGATTATCCATAACCATTTTTCCAATAACATTAGTCGGAATAGCATTTTCTTTTTTTCCTTCAAGCTCATAAAAAATATTATTCACCATCATATTTATCCCTTCATGACTTACAGGACGTTTTTTTGTCGCTATCAAAATCGAAGAAAGTAACTTTTGTTTATTAAATAGTTCAGTTTCACCATTTTTTTTTACAACCATAAACGATCTAAGAAGTAATTTTTCAGTTGTTGTAAACCTAGAGTGACATACAAGACATACTCTTCTTCTTCTAATCAACATGTCATTTTCTATAGACCTTGAATCTTTAACTTGAGTATCAGTACTATTACAAAAAGGACATTTCATAATTACTTACATATTATCACTTTAAGCTAATTATTACATAAAATATTAACTAAATATCTAGTTAATAGTTGTATTGTATTACCATAACTATTATACTGATGTAAAATAAATTACCAATTATTAAAATATGAAACTCTTTCTCAATCTACAATTCCTAGTAAAAAGGAATAAGAAATTAGTTGGTAAGGATATTTTAGGTAATCGTTACTATATTACAACAGCAAATGGAATTGAAAAAAGGTGGGTAATATATAATGGTAAAGCAGATCCAACAAAAGTTCCTGCACCGTGGCATATATGGCTACATTATGCAGATAATCAGGTGCCAAAATCTTCACAAAGTTTACACCTTCCAAACTTAACTGGAACTCAATATGCTTACCATCCAAATAAAACTTTTAGTTTTTATAATACAAAATAACGTCAAACATCATTGGTAGTTTTATGCGTCGATCTAATGTAATTGAAATTTTCGCAGGACTTATTGTTCTAGTAGCTGCAGTATCTATTGGAATTATAGCATTTAAGAAACTACCTCTTAACACTACTTCACATAATTGCTATATAGTCAAAGCACATTTTCCAAGTGTAGACGGATTAGATATAGGAGACGATATAACATTATCCGGAGTCAAAATAGGCACAGTAACGTCAATATCACTCGACAAAAATTATAGTCCTACAGTTACAATGTGTATACAAAAGAATATTCTATTACCCTCAGATAGTTCAGCATCATTATCTCTCTCTAACCTACTAGGGAGAAGACATATTGATATTGCCCTAGGATCAAATGAAGATGTTATTCCTGTGGAAGGATTTATTGAACACACAAGTTCAGACTTAAATTTGAATGTAATACTTACAAAACTAGTGAACAAATTTGTTAAATAACACTATTTCAACTAATAAAAATTTATTTTTAACTAAAATCTTATATTGTATATGTTTTTTACAATATAAAAATTATTTATTATATTCTCTATTGGATTACTATTTAAAACAATTGCTTATTGAATGTAATTCTTACAAAATTAGCAAACAAATTTGTTGAATAACACTATTTCAACTAATAAAAATTTATTTTTAACTGAAATCACATATTGTACATATTTCTAATACAAGACAAGAATTATTTATTATTTTTCTCATTAAATTACTATTCAAAACAATTGCTTAATGTTATTATTAAAGAAGTGTGTATTAACAAAGTAATATGGTTATGAGTTATTTTGATTATATTTTATCTTATATTATTAATAATCCAAAGTATACTGCTTTACTTGTATTAGTGTTGTTAGCAGGTATAGCTTACTTATTTAAACGTAAAAAAAGTAAATCTAAATACAAAAAATCAACGACATCATACACGAACAACAATAGTAGTAGTAGTACCTTTACACCTAAGCCACATAATAAAAATTACATACCAGAGCACAGTACTCAACACAGTCAAGGAAGCAACTTTTTTGTTGTTGAATCAGTATCTCAAGTATTCGAAAGCAAAATGCAAGGAAGAAGCAGATAATTAATTTTTCACTAAAATATTAAATTATTGTTTAGTACAATCTTTTAAAAATGAATAATTGTATAATATCTAAACAAATTTACTTTAATTTTAATAAAGCTGCTGCTTTATTTGAGAAGAAAACAAAAGTAAAAATTGTGGTTGTTCAATGGTTTGCAGGAATTTAAGTAACAGGATTTTTATTAAATACCTTGAAGATATAAAAGTCAATTCACGAAAAATATATCAAGGTATCCCTTCCAAAAATTACAAATGCACCAAAAACTTTACCCACTAATTTAATATAACAGTGATTCCGCTATTTTATTAGAAATCATCATTAAAGGTACTGGATATAACCCAAGAATAATAGATGAAATAGCCATTACCCAAATACATAACACCATAACATTAGGAACTTCAAACAATTTCTTCACTTGTTTATCAGATGGCTTAAAACATGTTGCTTCTATTATATTCCACACATACACCACAGATAGACCTGATCCTATAAGTAAAACAATTACACCCAACCAAAAATTCGTTTTAATTGCCGCATCAAAAACATACCACTTAGAAATAAATCCTGAAGTTATTGGCATTCCAATAAGGCTTATACATAAAATAACAAATGGTAACGCAATCTTTGGCATATTTTTCCAAATATTTGTACAATCTTTAAGCTCAAGACTACCACAATTGTAAGAAATACTACCCATGACCATAAATAATGCTGATTTCACTAAACTATGGTTAATTATATAAGTTACAGCAGCCACTAAACCATAGTAAGTATTCAAACCTACAGCAAATATAATATATCCTAGATGTGCTACACTTGAGTATGCAAAAATTCTCTTCATATTACTACTCAGCATTGCAAGAATAGATGCAGAAATCACTGATAATGCAGCAAAACTCATAAATACAATATTAAAAGGTAAAGTTAACAGTACTAATTCAGCTTTAAAAACATCATATATTACTTTTATTATAAGGTAGATCATTACTTTAGTAGAAACACCAGAGAAGAATACCGAAATAAAAGTAGGTGCATAATTATATGCTTGAATTAACCATTTATGAAATGGAAATAGTGCTGCTTTAATAAACAAACCTAACATTATGAACAACAACCCAACTTGTATAGCCCTATTTGTCGTTAAAGATTTATCTTGAACTATTAAAAACAAATTTCCAACATTTAAAGTTCCAGTAATAGCATATAAAAACCCTACTCCTATTAAATAAAACGTTGCACCAATGGTACCTATTACTAAGTAATCAAATGCAGCTATCAATGCATTCCTGTTATTACCCATTGCAACTAAGATATATGAAGAAATTGATGATATTTCTAGAAAAACATAAATATTAAAAACATCATTTGAAACTAATATTCCTAAAAAGCCACTAAAACATAACAAAAATACAGAATAAAAACTTGGTATTGTACGTACATTTATTTCTTTGGTATTAGGGTAGATACCATATACAATACTCATCATAGCAACAAACCCAACTAAAACAAGCATCATCGAATTAAAGACATTTACCTTAAGTTCTATTCCATAAGGTACTATCCACCCTCCTATGCTATATTTAATAACACCACCATGATATACTTGAAAAAATAGCACTACTGCAATAGCGGAAGATATTAACACTACAATAGCTGATATAATCTTGACTAATCTAGCATCTTTTAACAATGCACATCCTATCGCAGAAAGTAAAGGTATAACAACCTGTAAAACAGGTAACGAACTAATCATCACATATACCCATAAATTCAATAATATATGATTGACAAACCTACTAAAATATTACCAAAAAGGCAAGCGCCTTTATTGTAAAATAGCAATAATTAATTGATTTACATAAAAAATGTAATAAATTATTGGTCTCTACCTTTAATATGTTAGTTTATCATTCAAAACAACAGATACAAAAAAACTAACATTACAATATGTCCTATATAAATAAGAATATTAAAGAAATACTTTGCTACTTTAAATATATAAACCATATTTATATTAAATTGTATAATTCTTACATATACTCCAATGGCACTAGCGAACAATATAGTCTACTCCAACTTCGCACTATAGGCCTTAACACCAAACCTTAATAATAAAAACTTGTTCATAATGAATTCACAGACCCATTTAATTATCTCACCAACATTCAAGACTCAAATACTAAGCTTTTCAATTTATAAAAAATCATAAGGATCCTGAAAATAAATTATAAAGTCTTATGCTTTACATAACATAAAAAATATTTACAATAGTCAGCGTACTAGTCTTTACTTGGTACAGTTGAATGTTAATGTAGGGCAAGCGAGTTGATAGAAGGAGATTTTTACAGAAAATATAACTATACTTTAGCAATGATATTAGGAGTTGCAGGCGCTATATCTATGGCACCTTTCCATATGTTTATTGCTTTACTAATAGCATTTTCTGGATTTTACATTGTATTATCACAAGTCAAAAATACAAGACAAGCTTTCTTCTGTGGATGGTGGTTTGGTTTTGGATATTTTACAGCCAGCTCATACTGGGTTAATGTTCCACTAATTATCCAAAGCAAAATTTTTTGGCCACTAATACCTCTTACCCTCATCCTTTCAGCATCTTTATCATTATTATTTGCTGCAGCTGCAGCTATTAGTTATACGCTTAATTACAAGAAATTATTCGGTTTAATAACTTTCTCACTGTCTTTCACTATTGCCAGCATGTTGTTAGGATATATAGTACCTTGGAATCTATTTGCATATTCTTGGTCTTTCTCCATAGAAATGTTGCAAACTGCTTCATTAATTGGAACATATGGCATGGAGTTTCTTGCCATATTCTGTAGTACAGCTGCTGGAGTGTCTATAAGAGACAAGAGTACCCTTCCATGTATCACTGCACTATTAATATTAGTAAGCATGTTCATTTATGGAAATGATCGCCTATCAAATAACCAAGAACAGAAATATAATCAGAAGATAGCTATACGTATAGTACAAGGAAATACTGAAAGTCATTGGGACGGAAATGAAGAGCAGGAGTATGATAGATTTCAAACATATCTACGCTTAACCAGTAAATATGGATTAAATTCAAGAACACATGTAGTTTGGGGAGAAAATTCTTTCCCCTTTTTAACAGACACAAACAGTAGATCAGTACAAAATTATCTTAAATTTATTATACCAGGATTTTTAATTGCTGGAGGTACAAGATTTGAAAACAATAAGTTTCACAACACATTATTTGTTATTAATGATAATGGTCAAATAATAGATTTCTATGATAAACTACATCTAGTACCATTTGGAGAATTTATACCATCTATATTAAAAAATCTAATCCCTAAAAGTATTGCAAATAGGCTTAATTATAGTCCTGGAACAAACAAAGAAAAGTCTATATCACTAAATAATCAAAGCCCTTTTATACCATTAATATGTTATGAATCTATTTTCAGTAACGAAGTTACAAGTAGGTGTACAAAAGGACAATGGATTATTAATATTACAAATGATGGCTGGTTCGGTATAAGTTCTCAACCTTATCAACACTTAGAAATTAACCGTGTAAGAAGTATTGAAAACGGGCTTCCTACTATAAGAGCAGCAAATAATGGTATTTCTGCAGTAATAGATAGTTACGGAAGAATTATCAACTCTTTACCTATAATGACAGAAGGTATCATTGATTCATACTTACCCTACCATATAAGTGAAGGTACTATATATTCTAAACATTTGAACAAATTCATTACCATTCAATTCGCTATACCGATAATGTTAATATTAGTCTTATTAAGATTTATATTATCTAAATTCACATCCTAAGTTAACTTCTGCCCCAACTATAATAAATATATATATCAATCTACCAAGGTTCCAATAAGCCACAAATAATCTGTCAAAACAAAACCTTAGTATTTCTAACATTAACAAAAAGGCATGCTTCAATGTATGAACTATTATTTCCTATATAATTATGCAACTTTAATCTATAAACTCTTCATCATGTGCCGAAACAGATTGACTACCTCCCTTCACAATCTCTTCATACAGAGCATTTACATTAAAATTTATCCTAGGTTGCCATAATTGACCATTTAATGACATATCTACATTAGATGGAGAAGACACATTAGGACGTATAAATGATAACCTAATTTTAGACATCACAGCAAACTGTAATAAAGAAATATTTGCAGATGCCATGCCACTAGCATTGTCAATTGCAAATTGCAAGGAAGATATAATATTACCCCTTCTTATATTAGCTCCAGCACTAATAAAATTAAATACTGTATTATTTTCATACAATCCAATCTGAGTTAACGCAGCAACATCTGATTTACTCTGAACATCTAATAAACTTATAATAAATTTATTAAAATCTACTCCAACAACATTCACACCCTTAGCAACTACTTCCATTTTACCATCTAAAGCATTAATCCAATCAACTAAAGTCTTACCCTGGGTTTGAACACTACCACTAATACTTACATTTCCAGTAATTCCATCAACATTTATATGCTTAAGCAAATTATTCAATCCAATATTGGCTATAGACAGAACAGCAGATAATGAATAAGTATTAGAACCCATACCTATTTTACCACTAGCTGATACAAACCCATCATCTACCTTAAACATAAGTTTGTTAACAGACATTAAATTATCTTTTAAACTAGATGATAATACAAAGTCCTTTAATGAATTATCTTTAGAAATAAAATTTTTAATATTAATATCAATATTACCATCTACATGCTCTAATCCATAAAATTTTAGATCTTCATTTGACCATTTTATATTAGTGACTTTATTTGATCCATCAAGGACATAACGTATCAAAGAAGGAAATTTTATGAATGCAGTATTATACTTATTACCCTTAAGACTAACTAATATTTTTGGCTTTAGATCCTGAGATCCAATGTAAGCTTTAATAAATCCACTAAGATCAGATCCATCAGCACCATTAAAGCGTATTTTATCAATGGCAAACTTACTTTGCATTACATTAACTAAAAAGCTTAGATTACTCACCTGCTGTTTTTGAATAATAAAATCACTAATATTAGTATCAACATTTATTTTATACTTTATGTCCTTTAACCATTTCATCGGCATAAAGTCTTCTATTTTCAATTTTTCATTTATCTTGTACTGATCAAAATCAATATTATGTATTTCTATATCCCCAACAACAGCACTACCTTTCCTATCATACTTTATCCTTAATTGCCCTTTTACGTCTCCAAAACTGTCAGTTAATACTTCAATATGAGATAAAGAAAATACTCTAGGAGCTACGTATAAATCACTTTGTATAGAAAATTTATCACTAGATTTCGATTCAACTTGTATTGGAAATAACCACTTAGCAAAAGAACAAAAGTCATCCCCATTTATCTTCAGTTTTCCATGAAAACTAGAAATCAAATCATTACTGCCAACATTACCTTCAACATGTAATACATTATTATTACCAGGTAACATAATTGTCATTTGATTGATGCTAATTTTTCCCTTGGATACTTCTAAATCCATTATTAAATTACTAGAGACTTGATCATGGTACTTTATTTCTTTAGCACTAGCTTTAATGTTATAGTTTAAATTTTCAGATATTAATGTATTCAAGTAGTCAAGGGTACGAGAATCTTTTCTATAAACATCACTTTCATGTTTAACTCCATACAAACGGTCCACATCAATTCTCGAAAAATCAATATTAGCACTACATGATGCATAATTTGAACAGATTACTTTTCCTATCCCCTCCATACTATCAGTAGACAATTTGAAATCATTTAATTCAAAAGTTTTATCTAATAATTTTATATTAGTGGATAAAGAAAACTCTTCATGAGAATTAATGAAAGAAAAGATAGAAGTTTTATTGGTCTCAGAAATATCATTAATAAACTGTGAAAAATCACTCCCATTAGTTAATATCACACCATCAAATGCATTACCAGCAGCTACACCAGACAAAGTTACCTTTGTTGATTGAGAATAAATATTTGCATTAATTCTATGCTCTTCATTTAATGATATATCAGCAACTACATTATAATCATTTTTACCGATACTTAATAAACCATTTATTACCTTCATATCACTAACTGTTTTTATAGTTCCACTTTTAATGGATATAGGCTTACTATTAAAAGATGTACCATCATAACTTGTATTAACAACACTATTAAAAACATTAAACGTTTTTATATTAAAATTTTTAGATTGAAATGAAGAAAATAGATCAAGAAGATTACCTAATGGAATATTTAACCCATCTATAGTAATTGCATTAACTTTAGGAGAAAACAGTAATAAAGATAACAATGATATCTTTAATTCAAGTCGGCTAATTAATATTGTTGATTTATGATTTAATAATTCGTTGCCATGACCTTCTATATATAAATTATTGATCACAATTTTAGGTAAGATTAATCTCCCGGTAACTTTCCCCACACCCTTTACAGATACATCACCTGATATATCCTCTATTTGTTTAAGCACATGAGACGCATAATAAGAATTCCAATTAATAAAAAAAGGAGAAATTATTAAAAATAATAAAAATACTAAAATTGTCCCACCAGAATATATCAAAAGTCTCATCGACGAACCAAAAAAACATCTACTATTTGTTTATCATAAATAATATTAATCATGTATAAAAATATCAGGGAAAGTATAACCCAATAAATAGCGATGCTTAATAAATAATTAATACAGTTATATATATTAATACAAATTCATAATCTTATATACACGCAATTATTTACAAGAAGATTAAAAATTAGTATTATTCACTAAAGATGCAAGTACAGTAAGATTAAGAATCTCAGACACAGAAGAAGACATTTGTACAATTTGTACAGGCTTTTCCATTCCAATTAAAATAGGACCTATTACAGATACTCCAGCAGCCCTCTGTAATAACTTAGAAGATATACTAGCACTATGAAGAGTTGGCATCACTAAAACATTTGCTTCACCAGTTAACTTACAGAAAGGGTATAATGTTAACAACTCTGGATTAAGCGCAGTATCAACAGACATTTCTCCATCATATTCAAAGCTAACATTATAACTATCCAAAATTTTTATAGCTTGTCTCATTTTCTTAGCATCTTCTTGAGAATGACTACCAAAGTTTGAAGAAGAAATAAAGCTAACACGAGGTTCATACCCCATTTTCTTAGCTTGAACAGATGCCTGAATTGCTATCTCAGCAATTTGCTCTGGAGTTGGAGATTCATGTATAGCAGTATCTGCAACAAATATAGTACGCTCCTTCATAACAATTATTGATAATCCAAATACGACACCTTGAGAACCTATGACTTTCTGTACATCATTAATAGAAGCATAATACCCCCTTGTCATTCCAGTAATCAACACATCACCATCACCACATGCAAGCATACACGCAGCAAAAACATTACGATCTGTTTTTACATCTCGTACACAACTCCTGTATAAATATCCTTCACGCTGTAATTTCTTATATAAATAGTCTGTATACTCATTATTTCGTTGAGAAATTGCTGCATTAGCAATCTCTATACCTTTTGTATCTTTAATACCTAAACGGTCAAATGCTTCTTGCACTTTGTCGATACGCCCTACAAGTATAGGTAATCCATATTCTTGATTACGCCACTGTACAGCAGCCTCAATAACTTTTTCTTCTTCTCCTTCCGAAAAAATAACTCTTTTAGGATCACATTTAACAGCACTGTACATCATACTAAGGATATTAGAAGTCAATGATAGTCGTGATGCTAACTGTTTAGTATATTCATCCCAATTCTCTATATTTTTTCTAGCAACTCCAGAATCAATAGCAGCTTTTGCAACTGCAGGAGATACTACAGTAATTAATCTAGGATCAAATGGAGTAGGTATAATATAATCCTTCCCATAATTCATTTTACGACCACCATATGCATCAGACACTTCATCACTAACATATTCACGCGCTAACATAGCAATTGCATTTGCTGCAGCTATTTTCATCTCATTGTTAACTGATTTAGCACGTACATCTAACGCACCACGAAATATATAAGGGAATCCCATTACATTATTAATCTGATTATTATAATCTGATCTTCCCGTAGCTATAATAGCATCAGGTCGAATCTCATGTGCAACATTAGGATTAATTTCAGGATCTGGATTTGCTAGAGCAAAAATGACAGGATCTCTGTTCATAGACAACAGCATATCTTTACTCAACACATCCTTAACTGATAACCCAAGAAATACATCAGCCATTATCAATGCATCTTTCAAAGACCTATTTTCTGTTTCAATCGCATGCTTTTCTTTCCACTCATTCATGCCAAGTTGTCTACCTTTATATATTACCCCATTTTGGTCACATAAAGTTATATTCTCAGCAGGAACTCCTATTAACTTTATCATTTCAAGACATGCAATACCTGCAGCACCAGCACCATTTATAACTATTTTAACATCTTTAAAACTTTTACCTGTAATATCAAGAGCATTAATAAGTCCAGCAGCCACAATAATAGCAGTTCCATGTTGATCATCATGGAACACTGGAATATCCATTATTTCACTCAATCTTTTTTCAATAATAAAACACTCAGGAGCTTTTATATCTTCTAAATTTATGCCTCCCCAACTTAGTCCCAAATATTTTACAGTATTAACAAATTCATCTACATCAGAAGTGTTAACTTCTATATCCACTGCATCAATATCAGCAAACCGTTTAAATAAAACAGCTTTACCTTCCATAACAGGTTTAGATGCTAAAGGCCCTATATTACCTAATCCAAGCACAGCTGTACCATTTGAAATGACAGCAACATAATTTCCTCGCGCAGTATATTCATATACTAAATCAGGATTTCTAGCTATTTCTAAACAAGGTACTGCAACACCAGGAGAATATGCTAATGATAAGTCTCTTTGTGTTAATAGAGGTTTAGTGGGTAACAGAGAAACTTTTCCAGGTTTTAAATCCTTACAATGGAATTCAAGAGCTTCTTTTCTCTTTTCATCAAAACCGTTATTTTCAAGATCTACCATAAAACATACTCAATAAACACTTCTATTAAAGCCTCACTTGTATACTGCCAGATAACACGCTATGTCAAGCTTTTAACAAACATCATGATACATTATTAATCTTTATAAATACATACTAGCCATATCCATAATTCCACAGATATACATAAAAACCTCGCTATTCATCATACAATTTACACAACACTCACATTATTTAAAAAAATTTTACAATATATGACTTTCTTATAAACAGATATAGTTTTAACAACATATACATGCTAATATCATTAAAACTGCAAAAGGATGAAAGATGTCTACAGTATTTGCTCTAGCTAATATTTACAAATCTTTTGGTAGGAATAAAGAAGTACCAGTTATAGTAAATGCAACTTTACAAATAAAAAAAGGAGAAATTGTTGCTTTAATAGGTAAATCAGGATCAGGCAAAAGTACATTATTACACATTGCTGGATTACTAGACACTCCATCTTCAGGGAGTATATTGCTCAATAATATAGAGTGCACAGATAAAACCTCAGACAAAGATAAAACATATTTACGTCGCCATTTTCTAGGATTCATTTACCAATTTCATCATTTACTACAGGAGTTTTCAGTATTAGAAAACGTGATGTTACCACAAATCATTACAGGTAAAAGTAAGTCCATTGCAAAAAAAAATGCTATGGAAATTTTAGAACGCGTAAGACTACAAGATAAATTGTCAATGCCAATATCACAGCTTTCTGGAGGAGAAAGACAACGCGTTGCAATAGCAAGAAGCTTAATCAATTGTCCTCTGATAGTTCTAGCAGACGAACCAACTGGTAGTCTAGATAACAATACTGCACTTGAAGTATTTTCTTTGCTACAAGAATATGCAAAAGAAAAAAATATTGCTATACTCCTTGCAACACATAACTACAGCCTAGCTCAAAAAGCATGTCGTATCGTTAAAATAGATTCAGGTATACTGAGAAGTTATAGCATTGATGAATCAGGCTTCAACAAAATATAATAGGACTGACATTTCTAAGTATATAAAAATTAATACCTTTATCACTGTACAGATCAATTAAACATAACAAATAAATTTCTAGAAGTAATACTTCTAACTTTCACTAATCTTTTATGGCTTTTAAACTATTTATCTCAAACTGCACTTGAATGCGAAAATCTATATGTCTACACCAAAAACACAAGCTTATACATGTAATATATTGTTCAATCTATGCAATACTATAATCCAAATTCGCCAACTTTCTATACCATTCCAAATTCGCCAACTTTAACTAAACCAACAACTCTTATAGCAATACAAATAATTTGCTTATATCATTAAAATATGCATACACCCTTATTTATTACGTAAAGGATGAAATTTTAGTAGTATACTCTTTAATCTTTCACTCGCAACATGAGTGTATATTTGTGTAGTTGCTAGATTAGCATGTCCTAACATCTTTTGAATAAAAACAATATCTGATCCATTATTCAACAAATGTGTCGCAAAAGAATGTCGAAGTTTATGAGGAGAAACATGAGTAACATTGATACCAGCATTCATAGCTAAATTCTTTAGTAATTGACCTACCCTTTGTCTTGTTACAGGATTATCAAACTTTGTACCAGGAAACAACCACTGTGACATCTTATATCCATTTGGAATAAAATATTCATAAACTTCCATATATTTTTGTATACTTGTTACAGCAGATGAATTTAACAATATTATCCTCTCTTTTTTTGCTTTCCCTTGAATTTTCATGTGACATATTTCTGTATCACCATCATCTAAAGCTTCTCTCACTTCACGGAATTTCAAATACACTAACTCAGAAATCCGTATACCTGAAGAATATAATATATTAACAATAGCATTAATCCTTCTTCCATCAGGTGAAACATCTAAAGCAGCAACATCAAGTAATATATTTACTTCTTCATAACTTAACGTTTTCGGAAGAGAACGGGACAATTTAGGAGAATCCAAATACACAGTAGGATCATTCTCAATGATATTGTCTCTATATAAAAACCCATATAAATTTTTAATAGCTGATATTTTCCTCGATACAGTATTTGCTTTATATCCCTTCTCATACAAAAACCTAATATAATCTTGCAGTTCGTGTATACTAGCATCTGTCAACAAAAGGTCATTTCTATCAATAAATTTGCAGAGTCCCAGTAAATCAGTCCTGTAACTCTGATAAGTATTATGAGATACATGTTTTTCTGCTACTATCGCTTCAAGAAAAATATTTACATATCTTTGATTATCCATACTAACTAATCATTTGCATATCCTCGAATTCTAACACATAACAAATCTATTGCTATTACAAATAATGCAACAATCTCTTCATGATTATTAATTCTCTACAAGAATAAATACATGCTCAGTTAAAATCTGCAAATCAGACATACTGTACTCTATAAAAATTCAATTAATAAGCATCCATTTTTAATTTGTTAGTATAAAAATTATATTTTTTATAACTTCTGCAATCCTTGACTTTAAACAATAAACAATGTATAACCCAATTATGTATGTACTTAATAGCGTTATTGTTTCTATATGGTTTTAACAGTTATACAATTAGTCTTAGTATTTTTCTTGGTGATTCTTATATTATTACAACCACCAGAATCTGACAACTTAAGTGGGTTTGGAAGCACACAAAGTAATTTAGACTCAATGTTTACAACTGGATCATCTTCTAATTTTATTACAAAACTCACAGTTATTATTGCTACTGCTTTTATTATCAACACAGTTCTATTAGTGGGCATAAACGCTAAAAGCGTACACAAGGAGTCTATTGTTAAAAAAATTGCCGAGATGAGTAAGGCACATAACCTACCCCCTATGGAACATAATAATGAAGATAGCGTACCATTTAATCAGTAAGGTATATGAATCAAGCTTCAACTAGGTTTATCTTTGTTACTGGAGGTGTGGTATCTTCTCTAGGAAAAGGATTAGCTGCAGCTAGTATAGGTGCACTATTACAAGCTAGAGGGTTTAAGATTTGTTTAAGGAAGTTAGACCCTTATCTCAACATAGATCCTGGAACAATGAGTCCAATTCAACATGGTGAAGTTTTTGTTACTGATGATGGAGCAGAAACAGACTTAGATTTAGGGCACTATGAACGTTTTACTGGAGTTAAAACAACGAAAAACGATAACATAACTACTGGTAAGGTATATCATAATTTGCTAAAGAAAGAAAGAAGAGGAGATTATCTAGGACAAACAGTACAGATCATCCCTCATGTTACCGATCTCATTAATTCTTTCATTTTACATGATACTGATAAATTAGATTTCGTTATATGCGAAATAGGTGGAACTGTAGGGGATATTGAAAGCCAGCCATTTCTTGAATCTATAAGACAAATTGGTTACAAACTCAGTAAAAATAACACTATATTTGTTCATTTAACTTTAGTTCCATACATTGACGCAGCAATGGAACTAAAAACAAAGCCTACCCAACACTCTGTGAAAGAACTAAGTTCTGTAGGCATACAACCAGATATAATACTCTATCGTAGTAAAATACCTTTATCAAAAGAACAAAGAGATAAGATCGCAAATTTATGCAACGTTTCATCAACAAATATTATTCCTGCATTAGACGTTAAAAATATATATGAACTCCCTATCTCTTATCACAACTACAATTTAGACACACAGATATTAAACCATTTTAATATTGATTCACCTGAACCAGATCTACGTAAGTGGGAAAATATACTAAATATTTCTCACGCAGTAACAAAAACAGTAAATGTAGCAATAATAGGAAAGTACATAAAACTACTTGATGCTTATAAGTCATTAATTGAAGCTCTAGAACATGCATCAATCCATAACAAGGTAAAGTTATCAATAAAATGGATAGATTCACGTTCACTAGATAGTAATGAGATAAATATTTTCGACAAAGTTGATTCTATATTAATACCTGGAGGATTTGGTGATGATGGGATTCAAGGAAAGATGACAGCAATAACCTATGCACGTCTCAATAAGATACCATTTCTAGGTATTTGTATGGGAATGCAGCTTGCTATAATTGAATTTGCAAATAATGTGGCACATTTAGAAGATGCTAATTCCACAGAATTTAACTTATATTGCAAGAATCCTGTAATACACCAATTGCCAGAATTACAGCAAAATTTCTTAGGCGGAAGCATGAAATTAGGTTCATGTCCATGTTATTTAGAATCAGGTTCTAAAATCTTTTCCATATATCAGCAATCAATAATACATGAGAGAAGAAGACATAGATATGCATTTAATTTACAGTATAAAGATTTACTCGAACAACATGGGTTAATCTTTACAGGCAAATCAAATAATAACAATGATAGTTTAATAGAAGTTATAGAACTGAAAGATCATCCATGGTTTATCGGAGTACAGTTCCATCCAGAATTTAAATCAAGTCCTTTTCATTCTCATCCATTGTTTATATCATTCATCAAAGCTTCATTAGACTAAAAAAGAATAGTCAACTTCAGAATTACATAGTCTATTGAGCTTTAGTATTTAATGAAATTTCTTTTTCTACACATCTATATCATTAACTAAAATTGTATTCAGTTATTAGAAAAAAATTTATAAATGCAGTACAGCAGTTTCTTATTTTCAGAACTAAAAAATTATAAAGCGATTAAAATACTGATCTACACATCAAATCATACAATCTATAACTAAAACATTAAAATTATAGATCTCACATAAAAGTAAAAAAACAACTACTATAAAAAAGTTACTCTCTAAAATACTTATGCTGCTTTATATTAAGTCATGTTTTTTAAAGACTGAAACGTTATAGAGAAAAATAGTAAAAACAACTCATATCCTTATAACACTATAAAACAGCATAAAACATATAAAACTACACCTTTTGTGAAGTCAACAACCATTTATATTTCTAAATATCCTACTCTAAACTACTTTCACTACAGTGATGACAATAATCTGGAGTAACATAATCAAAATAATAATAAGGATTATAACAACAATAATGATGATAATAATACGGTGTATAACCAGACAAATAATTCATTGTACTAAAAACACCACCTAACAATAAGCCTAATTCAGATAAACTAACATGGTCTTGTCCATATACTACATTTTTAGCATCATCTTCGAATTGAACTTCTTCTTTGGAAGGACCAGGTAACTCAACAAAAGAAGACTCGTGTAAATCAGAATTAGAAGATTGTTGTAGATCACTCTCCAATTGAACTTCTTCTTTAGAAGGATCAAATAACTCAACAGAAAAAGACCCGTGTAAATCAGAATCAGAAGATTGTTGTAGATCATTCCCCAATTGAACTGCTTCTTTAAAAGGATCAAATAACTCAACAGAAAAAGACCCGTGTAAATCAGAATTAGAAGATTGTTGTAGATCACTCTCTAATTGAATCACTTCTTCAGAAAGACTAGGTAGCTCAAGATGAGAAGGCTCATGTGAATCAGAATCAAAAGGCATTTGTATATTACCCATATTATCTTCAGAGAATTGTGACATATTTATACCCTATTTAACATAACACACAGGTACATGATCAACTAATAAGCAGTTATAACCACATACCATTATCATTATATATTAATCATATATAAATATAAAGTTCTATTAAACTAAGATGTCACAGTTAAAGTATATTTATTCGGTTTATTCGGTACAATGCTCTAAAATTTCTACAATATCATCCTTAAAATATAATGTATCTACTGCTCTGAAATTATAACCACACTGTAGTGTCAAGATATCCAAATCACCAATAGATGGTATTGCATCATTGCCAAAAATTTTATTTGATCTACACCATATAATTCTATCAATCAACTGATTTTTAAGCAATTCTGTAATTAAAACACCACCTCCTTCAACAAATAACCGAGTAATACCTATTTTTACAGAAAGCATTTTCATCGCACTTCTTAAAAAATTATCTTTATCATCAACTACTAAACAACTGGCTTTACCCAACTTTGTTTGAGGAACATCATTTGTCAAAATATACGTAGGGATAACATCAGAAGTTTTTATGATATTATGATAGTCACAAACTTTACCAAAACGATCAATTACTATCCTTACTGGAGAATAACACTCTAAACCAGGAAGCCTAGTATTAAGCATTGGATTATCTTGAACAATAGTATTACTACCAACCATAATTGCATCATACATAGAACGCTGTTTATGTACCCAATTACGAGTTAACTCATTTGTAATCCATCGACTATTACCATCTTTTAACGCTATTTTCCCATCTAAAGTAGATGCTAACTTCACTGTAATAAAAGGTCTATTCTTGATTTTACTATAAAAAAAACCAATATTTAATTCTCGTGCCTCTTCATACATGACACCACACTTTACATCTATACCCGCATTACGTAATAATTCTATACCATTTCCAGAAACACGCACATCAGGATCCTTAGCAGCTATTACCATCCGTTTAACACCAGCATCTATTAACTTTAATGCACAAGGGCCTGTTTGCCCATAATGGGAGCATGGCTCAAGAGTTACATATACAGTAGAACCTTTTGCTAAATGCCCAGCATTATTTAATGCAATAACTTCTGCATGTGGCCTACCACCAACTTGTGTATATCCACGTCCTACCACCATTCCATGATTCACCACAATACATCCAACAGCCGGATTAGGAAATACATTACCAAGACCACGTCTTGCAATCCTTAATGCTAAAGACATAAATTTCTTATCGTAACGTATCATAAAATATTAACAACACAGAAAAACCACACTAACAAAGCTTATAACTCTTGATATTTTTTCATAATGTTACTATATATTTCTTAGAGTTTATAAACAAGTTCAGAATTATGAGTGATAATGGTGACAACAATACAAAAAGTCCACAGCATAACAACCCTCAACCCAATGAAAAGTCTGACGGCAAGGTTCAACCTGGTCAACCTCAAGTCAATCCACAAAGAAAATTTACAGCAGGAATAAACAAGAAGAAAGAAAAATTGAACGAAGATTTGTCAGAACTAGACAAGCTAAGACAACAATTAATACATTTCCAGAATCAATTCCGTTTAGCAGTTGCTGATAAAGAAAATGTTAAACGCATCATGCAAAAAAATATAGATGATACTTCCATATATGCAATTTCTAACTTTGCTCGTGATTTATTAAGCTCTTGTGACAACTTAGAAACATCATTAAAAAACTTAAAGGAGGGTGACAGTATTCATGCAGGAGTACTGATGACATATAAAGAACTGTTAAACACTCTAGAACGTCACAACATCACTAGAATAGACCCAATCGGAGAAAAGTTTAATCCTCAGTTTCACAAAGCTGTATCCCAAATGGTCGACGCAGAAAAAGATGACAACACCATCTTACATGTTGTACAACCTGGGTATATAATAAAAGACAAATTATTACGTGCAGCTTCAGTAATTATATCTAAAAAGAGTGACTAGATATAATTTAATTAAACTCTCATACATTCATCTCTCTACTATTCTGACACATACTAATATCAGTTGTATATTACGTGTTTTTGCAGTGTAGAAAGTACGTGCATAATCAGATAAGTTATTGTAAAATACACCACCAATTATTTGAGGATAATAATTATGTCTATACCTATTGTTTTATCTGGTATACAACCAAGCGGTGGTATACATCTTGGAAACTACTTAGGTTCTATACGTAATTGGGTGTCTTTGCAAAGTTCATATAAGTGCTTTTTTTTTCTTGCTGATTTACATACCTTAACATCTAATAATTATAATTCAGCTGAATTAAAGCAAAATTCTATAAACACATTAGCAACATATTTAGCATGTGGTATTGACCCAAATAAATCAGTTTTATTCGTTCAATCATCCATCCATGCACATGCAGAATTGTTATGGATATTTAGTTGTATTACTTCAACAGGGCAATTAAATAGAATGACTCAATTTAAAGAAAAAAGCCGTAACAAAGTATCAACAGCTTGTTTAGGTCTATACAGCTATCCAGTATTAATGGCTGCGGATATATTAATATACAAAGCAAATATTGTACCAGTAGGTATTGACCAAAAACAACATCTCGAGCTAACTAGGGATATTGCTATGAATTTTAATTCTACATATAACACGCAATATTTTCAAATCCCAGAACCATTGATTATGCAGGAGTCAGCAAAGATTATGAATCTGAGGAATGGAAAGAAAAAAATGAGTAAATCTGACTCATCGGATTACACTCGTATTAACTTATATGATAGTAACGATGTAATTTCAAAAAAAATAAGCAAAGCAACCACTGATTCTATAGTAGGATTCAATTTTAGTACTTTAGATAGTAGGCCTGAAGTTAAAAACCTTGTTAGCATATATGCTACACTTTTAAACATCAATATAGAACAAGCATGCACTAACATTGAAAATTTCAGTACAAAACAATTCAAGGAACAATTAACAGAATTACTCATTGATAATATCGCTCCAATACGACATAAAGTAACAGAATTCCTTGAAGATAAAGAACATCTTCATAACATAATAGTATCAGGTAACAATAAAGCAGCATCTATTGCTAATAAGCACATATTAGAAATAAAAGAAATCATAGGGTGTTGGTCATAATCATAATACTTTGTTAGCAAAAGATTAATTTATACACTACTACGTCATTTACTATTTAACATGATGCCTAGCATTGCTAGTGAGGTATATATCAATCAACCAAAAAACCAATTTTAATACAGCACATTACTACTAGTAACAAAAGTTGCTAAGTATGTACTGTGCTATATTCACTATCAGGTGTAATTTTTATCTGATGGCCAATATCCTGATTTTAATTAACGTCTTAAAATTGGCAGATTACTAGTTAACAGTTTATAAGGTTTCCGTCTGCTATATAAAAAACAAAACTTATCATTACAAACTTAGTGTATTTGTAAGATCGCTTTTTACAACGATAACTAATCTAAAAAGATGAATAACCTTTAAATTCATAATGCTTAACTTTCTATCTTTATACTTTATAATCTTAAGGCACAACGTGATAAAAAATATCAGTAAAACTTATAAAGTGAAATGTACTAAAACTCTAATTTCAAGTTCATCATACAAATAATACAGTATTATTTCCTAGAATTAATACAAGTAATAATGAAAGTAAATAAGAAAGTGTATTCATTAACTAAAAGATTAAATCATCACTTGACATTATACATAAATACAAAAATAGTATACTTATAAGACTATAACGTTTTTATTAACATACCAAGGTTTAACTTCTATCACCACAGAAGCTAAACCTTGATTATCAGTTTACAGTTTTATAGCATTAACATGCTATATTATGGGTTTATTTAGAAATAAAAGTATCTATTACCAAATTGAGCAGCCATATCTTCTTCATTTAACAAAGAATCTCTAGATTGTGGTTGAGTTGCAGGAGTTTCTTGGCTTACAGCATTTACTACTGCATCTCCTTCAGATACACTAGCTGCAGGAGTTTCTTGGCTTACAGCATTTACTACTGCATCTCCTTCAGATACACTAGCTGCAGGAGTTTCTTGGCTTACAGCATTTACTACTGCATCTCCTTCAGATACACTAGCTGCAGGAGTTTCTTGGCTTACAGCATTTACTACTGCATCTCCTTCAGATACACTAGCTGCAGGAGTTTCTTGGCTTACAGCATTTACTACTGCATCTCCTTCAGATACACTAGCTGCAGGAGTTTCTTGGCTTACAGCATTTACTACTGCATCTCCTTCAGATACACTAGCTGCAGGAGCTTCTTGGCTTACAGCATTTACTACTGCATCTCCTTCAGATACACTAGCATTTCCTTCAAGAACTGGAACCACTATACTGTCACTTAAAGATAAGATTTGACTTATTGCAGAACCTACACCTTCAGCTACAGAGCTAGCCGCACCTCTTCCGTGTGCATCATGATCATGTTCATTGTGATGAACACAATCAGAACCACATTCATTTGCAGTGTGCATGTTAACGACGAAGTGTGGATGCTGACTGTTATCTAATTCTGTAAAAGGTGCCATAGGATCAACTAAGAAAGAAGCTCTTAAATTGTGATTTTTTATATCAAATACAAAGTTTTCAGCTTGTACACCACGAAAATCTGATATAACATGACCATTGTTTTTAAATAAAATATGATAACCATGATCAGGTTCACTTCCAACATCAACCTGCATGTCACCACTTGTAACAACAAATCTATTCCCACTATAAATATTTAAATTATTAGAGAAATCAATATCATTAATTTCTGTTGTTAAATGAAGCATACAATAACCATTAGTAAAATAGCATGCTCTAATTATACAATTTAGTGTATTAATTTTGTTTTAAATCAACTTTCCCTGCACAAAAAAAGAAACATTATTATTAGCTAAATAATTTATTTGTGATACCATTACCTGTTTTTTCTCATTTAATATTATCTCATTAACATATTGTACTATTCTTAATTTTTAACAATCAAACTAAAGAGATATTGCACGATTTTTAATATTATGTTACAAATAAATTGGATGGATGGCCGAGCGGTTTAAGGCACCAGTCTTGAAAACTGACGTACGTTAATAGCGTACCGTGGGTTCGAATCCCACTCCATCCGCACCTTCTTATATGTAGTTAAACGTATCCCCTACTTTTTATAATACCTATAACTTGTATTCAAAAAACCCTAAATAAAAACTGTAATGTATTTTAACAATGTTATTAAATAACCCACTTCAAAAAAATACTATAACACCTGTGCACACACCATATTAGATAAATGCCATTATATTCAGAACATTATTACTAACTACTTATATAAATCACGTTTATAACTAACAAAGTAATTAAAATTACAAGTATACAACCATATTATCAACATAACTTCACATGTACCACTTATAATATGAACTAAAGATCATATAGTATTAAAGACAGAGTTAATTGGTCGGAATGATGGGATTTGAACCCACGACCTCCAGTCCCCCAGACTGACACGCTAAACCAGGCTGCGCTACATTCCGTTAAACTTCTTTAACAAACTATCCCTTAAGCTTAACATATCATCTAGCAAACTAATTAAATCTTTTCTATAAACACTTTGTTCTGTATCATTAGTGTGTTTATTAATATTAGCAGGTTTCCTACCTAATTCTTGCTGCACACCTTTAATCTTATATCCCTTATCATACAATAAATGCTTAATATGCTTTAAAGTATCAACATCAACTTGTGAATACAATCTTCTACCACGACGTTTAATTGGATTAACCTGAGGAAATTTTTCTTCCCAAAACCTTAGTACATATTGTTCAACATCCAGGTCTTTTGCAACCTCACCTATTGTTTTAAGCTTACTACTATATTCATCGTGTAATATTTTCTTTTCACCCATGAATTTTACCTCTACTCTGTACTATCATCACTATTAATTGAATGCTTAATAAGTATTGATGGGTAAAATGACACAGTATAACGCTCTTTAATAACAAATTCCTCAGAAGTTTTTGGATTACGACCCATACGAGCCTTCTTTTTATAAGACTTAAAAGTCCCAAAAGAAGATATTTTAAGTATACGATCTTTTACCAATGCATTCAGCATTTCATCCAAAATCTCCCCAACAACAGACGAAGCATCCTCACGAGATAACCCTACATCTCTATTAATAACTTCTGCTATCTTCGATTTAGTAAGAGTTTGAGTCATATTATAAATAACTTAAAATTTAATGCTTTTTATTCTATATCATTAGATTAAAAGTTCAAGACTATATTCTAAATATATTCAACACATATGCAAAAAATTATAACAGCATACAAAAATACACCACTTATCATTAACTTTCTTACATGACTATTTTAATTTACATCTATTTAATTTACAAATTTACAAAGACATTAAACTACTTTAAACTACAGCTTAAAAATAATCCCTACAGGTTAAAATTATCTTTTAGTAAGCAACAACACAATATATAGTAACACTCTAAGTACCTGTTAAAGAACCCATAAAAACACAAATAGGTAAATTTTATGAATAACAAACACTTTATATTTTTTACTTGTATTATTTTTTTATTTATTCTACTTACTATCAACAAGATATCTTCCTACTATCAAATACAACGTAATATGCCAGATACGCTATTACAAATCAAAGAAATAAATTCAGACAAAGCATTATCTGAGATGTTCACAATCAAAGATTCAAAGGTAAATATTTTAGTAATTTATACATCTTGGTGTAGCAGTTGTATAAAAAAGCTTCCAGAAATTAACAAAGTCATTGCTAATAATGAAAATATTCATCCTATTATTATCTCGTTAGATGAAAATAAAAATAAGTTGTTATCCTTCTTATCTAAACAAGGTACTCTATATTTTACTCCATATAATGTACCACCAAATCATATGAAAAAACTATTGTCACATTTAACTAATAAAGGTATAACTTTTGATCATCACATCCCATATATAGCAGTTTTGTACAATGGGATGAACCCAATAACTAATATAAATAGTGTATCACAGTTAAAGTCAACCATTAAAGATATTATAGAGAAATATCATGTCAACCAATAAAAACATTGCAGATGTTGCTGTTATTATGGGAAGTCAATCAGATTTTTCAACAATGAACAACTCAATATCAATACTAAAAGAGCTAAACATAACTCATGAAGTAATGATCATATCTGCTCACAGAACACCAGAAAGGCTTTATACATTTGCAAAATCTGCAGAAGACAATGGTTTTAAAGTTATTATAGCAGGAGCAGGAGGAGCAGCTCATTTACCAGGGTTAGTAGCATCCTTAACACACATACCAGTCATAGGAGTACCCGTAAAAAGTAGTAATTTAAATGGAATAGATAGTTTACTATCAATAGTACAAATGCCTAAAGGTATACCTGTAGCAACAATGTCCATAGGATCATCAGGAGGATACAATGCAGCCATAATGGCAGCATCTATTCTATCCTTAGAAAATGATGAAATCAGAAAAAACTTAAAAATATGGAGAAAGAACTTGTCTGATTCAGTAAAATTAATTCCAGATATACCGCTATAAGTTTTATTAAAGCATGCAGACTTTTATACTGTAAAATAAGTTATACACCTTTGTATAAGGCTACATAAAAAGTACAATGCAACGTAGCAACATATAAAAAGTCCATACAAACAGTTCAGTTCTATACTTAAAATAGATCACAAACCTTAACAAACATATTTACCCCATCAATACCTATGATACACATCTACGGGGTATGTGTATGTGCATTAGGATCAACACCACCTACAGCACCTAAAGCACTCAGATCTTCCACACTCGGAGCATCAGTAGTACCCATAGGAGGTGTTGCAAATTCTGCACCATCATTAGTACCAGCTGCAGGTGTCGCAGGTGTTGCAGATGCTGTAGGTGTTACAGATGCTGCAGGTGTTACAGATGCTGCAGGTGTTGCAGGCGTTGCAGATGCTATAGGTGTTACAGATGCTGCAGGTGTTGTAGGTGTTGCAGGCGTTACAGATGCTGCAGGTGTTACAGATGCTGTAGGTGTTACAGGTGCAGCTGCAGAGGCTGCAGAATCAGGAATAACCTTTGTTCCTGTACTACTACTTCTATCAGCAGTTCCACTTTCAATAAAATCTTTAACAGATGCGCACACATCTTCAAACATACAGGCACGTTTTGTAGCCATCAAACGCAGTATCATTATTTGTAATAATGGTACTTCTACTAATCCAATATTAACAAACTGTCTTTTATCAGAACCATTATAATTGTCTATTTTAGCTCTCATATCACCCAAGAATTTATGCAATGCATTTACTAATTCCTGACAAACAGTAATACATCCATCAGGACTGCTATCTTTATCTAGACCTAACAATGCTTTTAATAAATTACTATGTAAACTCCATAACATGCTATTAAGACTATTAAACGCAAACCTTACTTTTGGTATCTCATTTTCTATTCTTTCTATAATAATTTTCATCGCAGATTTTGCATCACTTACATCAATATTCTGCGATAAAGTACCTTGTAAACCGTCGAGAAAGCGCACTCTATGCTGTAAACCCAAACCTTCTAATCTCAGTTGCTTTACGATGAACTCCCTAACATCCTCTGATGCATCCATTAACTTCACATGAGCAACAGACATTTCAGCTATCTTTGCTTTTAAATCTACAACTAGAGCTTGTACCTCTGAAATGTTATTATCTACAACACTTGTAGACCTACGAACCAATGCACCAAGTGCTACCTGCTGTTCTTCTAGAGATTGTAGGCAACGACTACATTTTTTCACAAAATCATCATGTTTAGCCGCTAAACTTCCGTAATGACCTACCAACGCCTCAACTTGACACGTATTTTCATGTAACTTCTCTTTCAAAAACTCACAAACTTCTCTAGCAGACCCTATAAGATCATTAGTCCTCTCTACAACGTGATCCGTTATATCCTGAGTTGCACATATCTTATAAATTAAAAAGAACAACAATATAAAAGATGGTATAGCAACAATTAATGCTATTGAAAAAACAACAGGTATATTCCCACCAAATAATTTGTCTTTTCCACTAAATATTGAATTAAAGCATCCACTATGGTGATACAATGCCACAATAGAGAATACACTCACTAGCGCAGTTAAATATATACTACTGCCTAATAAAAAGTTATACTTTGACTTCAACTTATTACGCTGATAAAGTGTAGAATAACTATTAAAAGCCTGACTTAAGTGTTGAAATTTTTGATCAATTAGCATATTACTTCACAATTATTAATAAAAATTAAAATACATTATTTCTAGATAATGAAAAAAATAGCAAAAATACAGTACATTATGTTAACATTATACCAGAACATGATACACTCTGCAAGTTCTGGACAGCAAAATCAGGATTCTCTTCACTATCAATAGGCCCATTTGAATTTTCACTGCAAGTTTCTGTATGAATGTCATATGATTTATTCCGTTGCATAATAAACAACAATTTTAAAATTATACTTTGCAATTGCACTAACCGTAAAGCCACAATAGAATCCTCCTCTGACATAGTATGTTCAGATGAAGTTGCTTCGCTTCCTTGTTCTTGTTTTACTACATCAAGTTTACGAACAGCAGATAATATACCTGAAATAAATCTCTGTACTTGTTTACCTTTTTCTTGAATTAAATTTTCAGCTTTTTTATATACACTCTCCTTTGCCATACATCGCATACTTGATAAAAAAGAACCTATATTCCACATAACATTACATAACATTTCAAATGTAGGATATTTTATCTCTTCACCATCCAATTCTTCTAAGACACATTTAGTATTAACCAAAATACGGATTAATTCTTTCACTTTACTATCATCTTCACTAAAAAGAGAAACCTTTTTATTTTCTACAGAAGAAGACTGATGTAACTTCATCATCTCAATAATACATACTATTTTAGCTAATATTTCACTACAGTAACCCTTCATCAGGAGATTAATTTCATGTTCTTTTTGACTCATTAACTTACGTCTTTCAGATAGAGACATCAACCCTGCTTCATTCTCTTTAAAAAAACTAGGATTAAGTAATATTCCACTCACTTCAGACATATCAACAGTCACACCCTCTAATTCCCTATACATTTTAGATATATCATCCTCACAATGCTTAACAAAATTTCGCAATTGTTTCTCAACATCAACCCTAGAAGCAGATATTCTCTGAGAAGCATGCTCAATAAATACACCTTTCTCATCTATGGATTCCAACTCATGTGCTAAATGTTGTAAGTGATGAACTTTATGGGATAAATTATCCAACAATTGACGGTCCTGTAGTAAAGATACAAAAGACTCAGCATTTGCATGCATTGATTCAAGATGTCTTTTATTCTTCTTACTGACTGTATATCTAACATAGAATAACAACAGAGATACAACAGAGATTACAGCTATTAAAGCTGCTAATGTTAAGATAGTATGCTTAGGCTTTTTCTGTAAACACATAGCATCAAACAACATTATTAAAAATGATGCATGAATTACAGACACAATACCTATACTAGTATTTAACAAAAATAATTTCTTTGTTAACGACTTTATACTATTATGAGAAAGTTGATGCCTTCTTATAGGAACATAGTCATTAGGAGTTTGAGTATTTCCACCTATCATATACAATTACAATTTAGTGCCATAAATATTAATATAATATTTTTACTTTATTAAATAGAATAAAAATATTAATTTATTATATCAAAATTATTAATTATTACAAGCATTGAATTTTAACTAACAACTAAATACGCCACTGATCTTAATTAGTGCACTAAACCATAGAACATTTATGTTGTACAATTACGATAAGACTTTTAAAATGATAATCTTAGTTAAGATCATGCCATACAAAAATTTATGCACAAGTTCACACTGTTAATTGTTGCAGCTGGTAACAGTAATAGATTTAAATGGAGTGCTATTCCTAAACAATATTGTTCATTAGGTAATCATAATATACTTTGCAGTACAATTAATAATATGATCTCACATCCTAAGATTAATTACGTCAAAGTAGTCATTAGAAAAGAGCACCAACATTTATATGATAATTGCTTACAAAAAATACAAAATGATAAACTATTACCTCCTACCTATGGAGGAAAAAGAAGACAGGATTCTGTACGTATGGGATTAGAGAGCATTCAAAATATAAATCCATATTTTGTCATAATACATGATGCATGTCGCCCATTTATAGATTTAAAGATATTAGATACAATGGAATCAATACTAACTCATTATGCAGGGGTTGTTCCAGTACTTTCAATAACCGATACTATTCATGTAGTACATGAAAACAAGACTGTTATTCAAAATGTTGACAGGAACAGTATTAAATTAATCCAAACACCACAAGCATATAAATATAGCGAAATACTACTACATCATAGAATTGCATATAATACTGAACCCAACAGAGAATTTCCAGATGAATCATCTCTTATGATACATTACAACATACCAATAATGACAACTGAAGGAGATTACAACAATTTTAAAATTACAACTATAGAAGATTTACATAGAGCAATCTTATATACCAAACATATAGATCACAATTATTAAACAATGCACTTAAACAACGTATATCCATTCCTATAAAAATACAGTATAAAAATACCAGCTCGCTTTTTATTGAAATAAAACTGTTCTATGAATCAACATCCCAATAAACCAATATTTAAGGTCGGAATAGGCTACGATGTACACAAATTTGATAATACATGCTATAATGATGCTAATACATTTATCACAATATGCGGAATAAAAATCAACTACCATAAAAAGATTATTGCTCACTCAGATGGAGATGTAGGGCTACATGCATTAACAGATGCTATACTAGGAGCAGTAGGATGTGGTAGTATAGGCCAACACTTTCCAAACACAGACAATACATGGAAAAATATTAAATCTGATTACTTTTTAATAGAAGCACAAAAAAAGGCACAAGAGAAAGGATATTCTATTTCAAATGCCGATATAACTATTATATGTGAACAACCAAAAATTATGCCACACGCATTAGAAATGCAAGAATACATTGCTAATCTTATATGCATAGATCCATCGTGCATTAACGTGAAAGCAACAACCACAGAAAAACTAGGATTTCTTGGTAGAAAAGAAGGAATAGCTGCTCAAGCCATAGTTCTATGCTGCTTACAAAACTAGTATTAGCACTGGTTCTTGATCAGCATTAAATAAAATACATTTATATCATATCCAACACGTAACAATATTAATAACACATATATTCATGTTAATTTACAACCTAAGTAAAATTCATAAATACAGACACTAATATCTAACAACTGATAATACTGAACAAATAATAAGAATTTATAATAAATACTATATAGATTCTCCCTAACTTTTCAAATATGTTATAAATACACTATAAACATATAAACACTTTCTCACTTAATTTATAAGTATCACAAGAGCATCACAAGCAAGTAATTAATGATACAATCCTAATTTTACAATTACTGATCATTATTATGGGGTTAAACTGCGGTATTGTTGGACTACCTAATGTAGGAAAATCAACTCTACACTACAAACATATAAACACTTTCTCACTTAATTTATAAGTATCACAAGAGCATCACAAGCAAGTAATTAATGATATAATCCTAATTTTACAATTACTGATCATTGTTATGGGGTTGAACTGCGGTATTGTTGGACTACCTAATGTAGGAAAATCAACTCTACACAAACATATAAACACTTTCTTATTTAATTTATAAGTATCACAAGTAAGTAATTAATGATACAATCCTAATTTTACAATTACTGATCATTATTATGGGATTGAACTGCGGTATTGTTGGACTACCTAATGTAGGAAAATCAACTCTACACAAACATATAAACACTTTCTTATTTAATTTATAAGTATCACAAGTAAGTAATTAATGATACAATCCTAATTTTACAATTACTGATCATTATTATGGGATTGAACTGCGGTATTGTTGGACTACCTAATGTAGGAAAATCAACTCTATTTAATGCATTAACACAAACTATGGTAGCAGAAGTAGCAAACTACCCATTCTGTACAATAGAACCAAATATAGGCAAAGCAATAGTACAAGATCATAGGTTAAAAACTTTAGCAAACATAGCATCTTCTAAGAAAATTATATACAACCAAGTTGAATGTGTCGATATTGCTGGATTGGTCAGTGGAGCAAGTCAAGGTGAAGGATTAGGAAATAAATTCTTAAGTCATATAAGAGAAGTGGATGCTATTATTCATGTATTACGATGTTTCGGAGATCAAAACATTAGCCATGTTAACCAAACTGTAGACCCAATAAGTGATGCAGAAATTGTAGAAATGGAGCTGATTTTAGCTGATATTGAAAGTTTAAAACGTCGCTTACCTGCAACAGAAAAAGCTGTAAAAGCTAATAAAGAACCCAGAAAGAAATTAGATACTATATTAGAAGTATTAAGTGTGCTAGAAGCTGGCAATTTAGCAAAAAGTGCAAAACACCTAGGCGATGATTTAAAACAACTACAACTCATTACAACAAAACCTATGATGTACGTATGTAATGTAGAAGAATCGAATGTAACCACTGGAAATGCTTTATCAGAAAAAGTAAAACTTATGGCAGAAAAAAAACATAATAAGTTTTGTTGTATTTCAGCAAAATTAGAAGCAGATGTATCAAGTTTAGAAACAGAAGAAGAAAAACAAATTTTTCTAGCTGAGTTTAATTTACAAGAATCTGGTACAACATCTGTAGTAAAAACAATGTATGATCTGCTAGATATGATTACATTTTTTACATTAGGTCCACAAGAAGCACGTGCCTGGCCAATAAAAAGATTCTCTACTGCTAGCAGTGCTGCAGGCGTAATACACACTGACTTTGAAAAAGGGTTCATAAAAGCAGAGCTCATTAGTTTTGATGACTATATAAAATACAATGGAGAGGCAAAGTGCAAAGAAGCTGGAAAAGTCAGGTTTGAAGGCAGAGATTATATCGTACAAGATGGAGATATAATACACTTTAGGCATAATAAATAAATGTTTATTCTACACCCCCTAACACTATGAAATTAATATACACAATTTTCCCTATGTTCTTTAATTAGTACCCTATTTACATAACCTTATACTATTATGCTATACTTCCAATACTGTTGTAATAACCTTTTATTCTTTTCTTCTAAATTGTATATTATACATCCCACATTGCACCTTCCATAGCAATTGTTCATTCTATTTTTGCCAATCATTAACATATTACATTATTTCTATTTCTTCTAACAACATTACTATATTAGTACTTATGATTTTTTCTTGACTTTGATAAATCTGTCTTTTTTAGTAACAACATGTTAATAATACAATCCCCATACTAGTAATTTACTCGAACTAATATTGTATACAACTGTAAACAGATCTTTTAAATTAAACTTCTGTACCACCAACAATAATACTGTCTATTTTAAGAGTTGGCTGCCCTACTCCAACAGGTACATCTTGTCCATTCTTAGAACAAGTACCAATTCCAGGATCAAGTTTTAAGTCATCTCCAACCATTGATACTTTTGTCAAAACATCAGGACCATTACCTATAATTGTAGCACCCTTAACAGGACATGTTACCTTTCCATCTTCTATCAAATAACCTTCAGAAGCTGAAAATACAAACTTTCCAGATGTAATATCTACTTGTCCTCCGGAAAAGTGAACTGCATATACACCTTTTTTAACACTTGCAATTATTTCCTCTGGACAATAACTACCTGGCAACATGTATGTATTTGTCATTCTTGGCATCACAACATCTTGATAACTTTGTCTACGACCATTACCAGTAGAAGTAGTACCCATAAGGTTAGCATTCATTCTATCTTGCATATAATTCACTAAGATTCCATCTTGAATCAATACATTATACCCTGAAGATACACCCTCATCATCTATATTAATAGAACCTCTACGTCCCGGTATAGTACCATCATCAACAACAGTCACACCTTTCGCCGCTACTTTCTTACCTATAGAAGTTGAGAAGGCAGAAACTTTCTTTCTATTAAAATCCCCTTCCAACCCATGACCTACAGCTTCATGCAATAATACTCCTGGCCATCCAGGGCCTAAAACTACTGTCATTTCACCAGCAGGAGTAGGAACCGATTCCAAGTTAACTAACGCTTGACGTAATGCTTCATCAGCCACCATCTGCCATTTACCATCACCAATAAACTCCTCATAAGAAGCTCTACCACCATGACCTGAAGAACCACTCTCCTTTCTTCCATCTTTTTCTAAAATAACACACACATTAAATCTTATAAGCGGTCTCACATCATAAACTCTATCACCAGTAGGTAAAATAATATAAACTATTTGCCATTGACCACTTAAAGAACTTTTTACTTGCCTTACATATGGACTTTTACTATGTAAATAATCATCAACTTGTTGTAGAAGCTTCACTTTAAGATCAAAATCCATCTTCTGTAAAGGATTAGTCTCAGGATATAAAATAGGTTTTGCCTTATTTAAATGTACAATTCCCCCACTATTACTATTATTAATAGATTTTACTAAAGCTGCAGCATTTTCTATTTCTTGCTCAGTAATTTCAGAAGAACAAACAAAAGCTGTCAATTCCTTACAAAAGGATCTCAAACCAAACCCCTGATGTGAATTAAAATCTGCATACTTTAAAATTCCATTTTCCAGTCCAAGGGATTCTGACACACACATTTCTAGAAACAATTCACCACCATCCGCCACACACAAACAATCACGAACAATACGATTCACAGTACTCTCATTAACTTGATTATGAGCAAGAAGCATCTGTTCTACATTGGAGATATTCATAACCATACAGATTTAATTTGATAAAATTAACATGTTATAGTATAATTGTTAATAAATCAACTACTATATGCCCGAATGGCGGAATGGTAGACGCGCTAGCTTCAGGTGCTAGTAATTATTACGATTGTGGAAGTTCAACTCTTCTTTCGGGCACTTGCTTTTTTATAACTTATAATCAGTTTATATGCTTACATCTCCAGAATTACAAGAATCTAACACTATCAATCCAGACAATAGTATCGTTATCGCAGCACTAGGGGAATCAATTCTCCCAGAATTTTCACATAATATATCACACAAAGTACATCAAGACTCACTGAAAATATCTTACACATTACATCATGTAGAAGAGAACAAGCCTATTACTATAAGTAGAATTTCGCAAGCTTTGTGCAACTTTTTAGAATTTTATGTTACAAAAAATTTTATTCTTCCATATTATTCAAATTCAGCTGGTGACGCGCCATCACTAACACAACAACCGTTACACTTTAAAATACGTGTCAACAATACAACAGAAAGCGAAACAATACTACCATCTACAATTTTATCACAAACTTCTTTTGATAAAATAACAATTACAAGTGCATTGAAATCTATTATTAGCAGCCTTCTATCTAATGAACTCAGTAAACATCCTATAATAGGACTGAATCAACAATTAACTTTATCTTTTGATACAATATTTAATATACCATTCGACATAAATACATTAAACAATAACCTAGCTACTAATTTACCTACTGTAAAGGGAATATACAAACTTTATTCTATCATAGAGTTATACAATAACTCACCAACAACTACATTAATTCCTGATTCTCAACCAAAAGACTTGAAGCTAGCTGTGATTCATGTTAAAGACCCACAAAATAAAAAATCCAACGCATCAATATCAGCATGCATAACAACATCTGATCCACAATGTAGAACATCAGCTACAGACTTTATTAAACGATTATGCAGCACTCAATATAATTATCTAGATCTCTTTACAATATACAAAATCGATTCTCAAGCATTTAACACATTACCCGACCCTCAAGAATGTTCTTTAACATGTCACAAACAACCAACAGCATCCAGCGATGCAGTAACTTATAAAATCACTTGCCATAATTTAACAGAAGAAACGTTTTGTAATCAAATACACAACTATATATTTACTTTTAGTACCTTATACGGTACGCAACACCTAGCACTATCACTAGAATTTTCATTAAAAAAAGATATAACTATTACACATAACACTACACTAGAACCAAGGTTCGAATTTCCAGATCTTAACACTCATACTAACATCAAAAAATTATTATGCACTGTATGTAACATATCTTACCATTCTGTTTCCAGAGCATTTTCCAAAAAGAACACTTCGGATATAGTTAAAGCATGCCTCAATTCATACGATATATATTTACATATAATTCCCAGTCAGAATATATCACAACAAATAAGTACAGTAAATTCAATATCTTTTGCTACACAAGATGATCAAATAACTACTCCTGAATCTACACAACATCCTGAATTAATAACAAGACACAAACTCACGAAACACACATCACAACCAAGCTTACAGACCACAACACAACTACAAACAACAGACTTACTATCACATCCTACCACTTCAAGACCTAGTCAAATACAGCCTCTAACCCCTATTTCAGATGACATTACACCAACAACAGAGGATACATCACTATCTACTACCACTCCAACACTTAGTCAGGTACAAGCTTCTACTTCAGGTGCTACATCATCAACTATAGAACCAGACATACAAAGACAACGGGAATTTCTACCATCTATTGTCCAAGACAATAGTTACATAGCAAGAATACAAGAAGACATATCTGCATTAAGAAAAACTATAAAACCTGTAAAACGTACACAAATATATAGGTCAACAAATATACAGCACTCAAAAAGAAATCTCATTATTGCATACATAACTATCAGCACATTGACAATATGTAGCATTATAGGAGTTTTATTTCCTCTTCGGTGTTATGTTAGTAGCGAGATGGAAAATATAAAATCAATAACAGTAATTAGTATTTTTTGTATTGCTGCAATAGCATTTATAGGGGCTATGTTGTACTATCATATTAAAACACCTAACAACCTTGTTGAAACTACTGTAAGCAACCCAACAGACATAGCAGCAACAAGAAATATGCCAGGAACATATACTTCCTAGGAAATACAACTAATACATACTAGATTCTTTATTCTATAGCATTATATACTTATATCTTAGCTATTTTGTGATAATTACAAACTCCAAACCATTTTTCAATATGCAATCACTGGTACACACCATGTATTATTATACAAGTCATACTAACTGAAAACTCTTCATCATTTTTAATTATTAATAAACAACACAGAAAATGTATTATACGTTTACTTCAACTTTCATATCGTAAAATATACCCACAATCTACCACATCTAATAAATAAAATAGCTCAAGTATATTAATTAAACTACTAGGATTAAATTTATTGATAATAAAAATTAATTACTTAACATAGCAGAATATGTATTACATATAACTCAGAGTAAATTCTATTAGTCTTAACTTTTTTACGCTTCATCCTAGTAAAATAAATACAAGTTAGTAAATTGTATTTGCATATGTGTTTTTTTACATATAATTTATTCAAGATTGTTATCAAGATTGCCAAATTATGAGAACTTTAACTGTACGAGAAGCACTATGCGAAGCAATACGTGAAGAAATGGAACGCGACCATACAGTACTAATTATGGGAGAAGAAGTAGGTGAATATCAAGGTGCATACAAAGTGACCCAAGGATTACTTGAACAATTTGGCCCTGATAGAGTCATAGATACTCCCATAACTGAACATGGATTTGCTGGGATAGGGGTAGGTGCTGCATTTGCGGGACTGAAACCTATTGTAGAATTCATGACTTTCAACTTTGCTATGCAGGCAATAGATCAAATTATTAACTCAGCAGCTAAAACTAGTTACATGTCTGGAGGACAATTGAACTGTCCTATTGTATTTAGAGGCCCCAATGGTGCAGCAGCAAGAGTAGGAGCACAACATTCTCAATGTTATGCTTCATGGTATGCACACATCCCTGGATTAAAAGTAGTATCCCCATATTTTGCAGCAGATTGTAAAGGTCTATTAAAGGCAGCTATAAGGGATTTAAATCCTGTTGTATTTCTTGAAAATGAGATCGCATATGGACATAAGCATGAAATACCAAATGAAGTATCAACATCAGACTATATAACCGAAATTGGGAAAGCAGCTATAGTCAAGGAAGGAACTGATATCACAATAACAGCGTTTTCCCTACAAGTTAAATTCGCACTAGAAGCAGCAGAACTTTTAGCAAAAGAAGGTATAAATGCAGAGGTTATAGACTTAAGAACGCTACGCCCTCTTGATACAGAAACAATATTACGTTCTATTAAAAAAACAAACAAAATTATTAGCATAGAAGAAGGATGGCCATATTCAGGCATAGGATCTGAAATAGCAGCATTGATAATGGAATATGCATTTGATGATTTAGATGCACCAATGATAAGAATAACTGGAAAAGATGTACCATTACCTTATGCTACAAACCTTGAAAAGTTAGCATTACCACAAATTGAAGATATACTAGAAGCAGCACGTGCTTTATGTATTCGCAATTATAGATAATTATGACTATCAGAATCTTTAACACTTTAAAATATTCCAAGTTCTTTCATATTTATAACTGGATTCAAACATTAGAGTCATTGGACTCATAACAAATATACCTTATCATAATAAACCACACAATAAATCTTGTGTTTTTAATCAGTGCTTTTATATAACTATTGATATTTTAGTCATAATCTACAATAATTATATTTTAAGTTTATTATAGCAATTTTATTAAACAAAACTCTTTACCCAAACACATAAATTTGCATTTAATAAGCATATTAAAAATATTTTAGCAATATAGTTTATTATTAAAAACTTGCATCAACATTTTAAACAAAATATCACTTACCTTTTGAACAATATAAACATTCAAAAACTATTCTTAAATGTATTCATTGAAAAAGTCATGATGTTATGAAATAATATAAAAACTTACACATTTATTATAAATATTCTAATTGTATTCTGAAGAATATTACATATAATGTATACTTAGAAGGGTTTTCATATACTGGTTCCTACAATGATAGACTATGAACATTGGGTTGAAGCGTTCCACATAATATCAATTATTACTTGGATGGCTGGTATGCTATATCTGCCCAGATTATACGTATATCACGTGCAAGTTGCTCTACATTCTGATAGCTATAGTTTACTTAATACTATGGAAAAAAGGTTATTATTCTATATAATTAACCCATCCATGATTTCTAGTATAGTTCTTGGTGTAATTTTAGCTTTTATGACAGAAGCATATCACTTCTTATGGTTTAAGATAAAAGTAACATGTGTTATATTAATGTGTATAATACATATGATGCTATTTAAACATAGAAGAGATTTTGTCACAAAAAGCAACACTAAGTCCTTATTATACTTTAAATGTCTGAATGAGTCTGTAACTCTACTAATAATAGTTATTGTGATTATGGTTGTAGTAAAACCTTTTATGTAATTTTCGCAAATTCAGTATAATTAAATTTGACTTTAAAAGATTGTATTTTAGAATAAAGTAGTGCATAAAGTTTTGTTGTTTATAGTTTGAGAAATATAGTTATGGTAGCGCTTAATACCCCTCCGGTAAATAAAAAGTTTATCGCTAAAGACTTTTTATTGAAATCTATAGATGGCAATTTATACAACCTAAGCAGCTGTCATAAAGGTAATGGTTTATTGATAATGTTTATATGTAATCACTGTCCTTATGTTAAGGCAATAATAAACAATCTGGTGTATGATGTGAACACATTAAAGAACGATTATAATATTTACACTGTAGCAATTATGCCAAATGATACTATTACTTATCCGGAAGATTCATTTGATAATATGATCAATTTTGCACAAGAACATAGTATTGACTTCCCATATCTAATAGACGAAAACCAAACAGTTGCAAGGAATTATGGTGCTGTGTGTACACCTGATTTTTTCGGATTTAACAATAAATTAGAATTGTGCTATAGAGGAAGATTTGATGCTTCAGGGAAAAACCAGATGAACAGTAAACAAGAAGACAGAGATTTATTTAATGCTATGAAATTAATTTCAAAAACAGGTGAATCACCTGAAAATCAAAAACCAAGTATTGGTTGCTCCATAAAGTGGAAGTCTCAGGATTATAAGTTTGTAACCTAATTAAGAGCTTTCTATGCACGATTCCAAGTATTTACTAGACATCATCACACTCCTTTCAGCAGCCATAGTAATAGTTGTACTATTTTGGAAGTTGAATATTAGTCCCGTATTAGGATATTTCGTTGCAGGAACCCTTATTGGATCAAATGGTTTAAATTTAGTAGAATCATCTGTCATTATACAGAATCTCGGAGAATTTGGAGTAGTTTTTCTACTATTTCTAATAGGTATTGAGCTCACATTTGAAAGATTAATTGCCATGCGATTGCATGTCTTTGGCTTTGGGACATTACAGGTCATAGTAACAGCATTAGCAATATGGTATATTTCAAGTCAGTTTGGTGTAGATTCCAAAGGATCTATTATTATAGGAGGAGCCCTAGCCCTTTCTTCAACAGCAATAGTACTACAAGTATTACAAGAAAAAGGATATCAATCTACTCAAGTTGGTAGACTATCAATAGCAGTTTTATTATTACAAGATTTTGCAGTTGTACCATTAATTGTATTATTACCACTGTTAACAGGGGAATCACATCATAGTATCCCCATATCACTATTATACTCTTTTGTAAAAGCAGCAATTGCCTTAACTTTAATCTTCATCACAGGGAGGTTATTGCTTAGACCTCTATTCAATACTATTGCAGCAATGAAAAGCAATGAAATTTTCATAGCCACGACATTGTTGATTGTTTTAGGAGCAGCTTTTATTACAGAAAACTTTAATTTATCAATGGCACTGGGAGCATTCGTTTCAGGACTTCTTGTTGCAGAAACTGAGTATAGACATGACGTAGAACAAGTTGTCCTCCCATTTAAAAGGCTATTACTAGGGTTGTTCTTCATGACAGTAGGAATGTCAATTGACATTAAGTTTGTACTGAATAAACTCCCTATAATAACATTAGCCTCTATATCTCTCATAGCACTCAAATCTTTTATAATTTTTATATTATGCAGGTTCTTTAGATTTCAACTTGCAGCAGCAATACAGGCTGGGTTATTATTATCTCAAGGTGGAGAATTTGCTTTTATCTTATTTGGTCTTGCAGCAGAAAAAAACGTACTATCCAGCGACCTAGCGCAAACTCTCATGATGATAACAACAGTTACTATGGCTTTCACCCCATTACTGGCAACATTAGGGGATTGGATATCAAAATTAATTACTAAAAAGAAAATATCTTTAAATTCTCAAGAGCTTATCTTAGATACAAAAGACTTAGACCAACACGTTATAGTAGTAGGTTTCGGCAGAGTAGGACGCATGGTTGCAAAAGTACTAGTTGCAGAACACGTAAACTATATTGCATCTGACATTCAACCAAAAATTGTTAAAGATGGAATAGACGAAGGATTCCCTGTATACCTCGGGGATTTGACAAAACTAAATACTTTACAGTCTATGGCAATATCACGAGCTAGAATGATCATCATAGCAATCAACAACGAAGTTACTATAAAAAAGATTATTTCCCTTGTTGCAAAGAACTTTCCACATATAATAATCATCGTAAGGTTGCCTGACTTAAGCAATGTTGAAATATACAAAGAGCTTGGAGCTCACTATTTAATCCCTGAAACATATGAAGTAGGATTACAATTAGGTGCTGTAGCATTGAGTAACAACGGGTTTAGTAACCATGCTATTTCTTTATTGAAAGACAGATTTAGAATGGTAAATTATGATGCTGTAAAAAATAAAGAAGATGAATAATCTGATTTAGAATGAGAATAACGATACCCTACACAACTCTCAAAAAAGCTTGTAATATATGTTTTGAATAAAGCATAACTAACCACTTACATATAATAACTTAACAGTTAATTCTAATGTAAAAGTTAGAGCATATAAAACTATAAGCCATTCCATATAACACAATGTCCACCACAACCTCTGCCACACAAACCAACAAATGTTACATAATAATTCAACAACTAATATAATTTAAAGAGTAAAATATAATTATATTTCACTACATAAAAATTGAGTTATCTATATATAAACAAACCAATAATCAGCATATTATTAAAGAGTAGTTTATAACTACATACAAAATCATAGCAACATTTACAACGACCTAAACTACGAAGTAGTAATATTGACAGTGTATTACAACAAGAATACAATAAATATATATTCTATATAGGTTTATCTATGGCTATTGACCCAGTAATATTATCCCAAGAATTAATATCCTTCCCTAGCATTACTCCAACAGATAACGGTGCCATAGACTTTCTATCAAACACTCTATCACAATATGGATTCACATGTAATGTTTTAACTTTTGGAAATGATGAAGTGCAAGTATGTAATTTATATGCACAATTAGGAAATGGTCATCCTAATCTATGTTTTGCAGGACATACAGATGTAGTCCCAACAGGAGACTTAGAAAAATGGAAATTTGACCCTTTTTCTGGGCACATAGAAGATAACATTCTATATGGGCGTGGAGCTGTTGATATGAAATCTGCCATATGCGCCTTCATAGCAGCAGTATCAAGAATAGATTTCAATCAAGTAAATGGTGCTATTAGTCTAATGATTTCTGGAGATGAAGAAGGTAACCATTTTAAATATGGGACACCTGCAATATTGAAATGGCTAACCGATAATAATAAAAAAATTGATTACTGTTTAGTTGGAGAACCAACAAGTAAATCCTCTGTAGGAGATACTATAAAAATAGGTCGTAGAGGGTCAATCAATTTCAAGATAGTGTGTAATGGTGTACAAGGGCATGTTGCCTATCCACACCTTGCACAAAATCCAATAAATGATATGATCAACATTTTACATAAAATAAACAATACAGTTCTCGATGAAGGGAATGAATATTTTCAACCTTCAAATTGCGAAATTACATCTGTTGATGTGGGAAATACAGCAAATAACGTTATTCCAGGCACAGTTACCGCTCATCTTAACATTAGATATAATAATATACACACCTCTGAATCATTATTTAATATAATCAACAATATTTGTGCTGAAACAACACAAAAATACCAAATATTTACATCATTATCTGGAGATCCATTCATTAATTACCCTGACAAATATTCTGATATGCTATCTGCAGCCATAAAAAAGACAACTGGGGAAACTGCAGTAATAAGTACATCTGGTGGCACATCAGATGCAAGGTTTATAAAAGATTTTTGTCCTGTGATTGAGCTAGGATTAAAAAATGATACCGCACATAAAATAAACGAAAATACATCTGTAGATGACATAAACAAACTGGCTAACATATACGAAGAGTTCATAAAGCAGTTTTTTAATATATCTCAGTAGCTAAGTGCTAGGGAAAATTTTTAACATAATTTTTCCTAAGACATGCGCAAATTGTGAATGTGTAATTTCTTCTAACCACGACTTATGCAGTACATGTAAAAGTAATATAAATTTTTTATGTGACAACTATTGCATTGCATGTGGGTGTAGTCTACCAAATAAAGTATCAATATGTGGAAAGTGTGTGCCTAATCCACCAAAATTTACAAAATTAGAATCTGTATTTTCATACAATAAGCACAGTAAAAATATGATTCTAAATCTGAAATTCTCTGACAATACATTACATGTCAAAACTTATGGGAAGTGGATGTACAATCAGAATCCAGATTTATTTAACAATGTTACTACTATAATACCCATACCTGTACATAAAAAAAGGTTACGACAAAGAAAATATAATCAAGCTACTCTCCTTGCTAGGGCCCTAAGTAAATATTGTAATATACCTATAGAAACTTTTGTATTGGAAAGGATCGTAGATACAATCCCACAATATAATCTATCTAGTAAAATGAGAGAAAAGAATATTACAAAATCTTTTACAGTAAAAAATCAACATTTAATTAATAATAAAATTATACTACTTGTTGATGATGTCATCACAACCGGAATAACAGTCAGGACCTGTACACATAAACTCATTGAATCAGGCGCAAAAGAAGTTAGAGTTATTACATTAGCTAGAACACTATAACAATTTTATAAGCTAAACCTATACATCTTATAGTAAAAATCACTTTATCCAATTTTTATTACTTATTCCATTTCACAGTTTAACAAAATTCCATGTTTTTGTAATTAACATCTACTCACTAGTAATATAAGATTTTTCTACTTATGTTTATCTTCGTATACAAAAAATCACCATCCTATAGCATTAATTAAATATAAATCACTCTTCGAATATGTGAGCCTTAGAATTATTAATTTTTCACTACACAAACTATACATTTGATAAATTGCCACTAAAAATTCAAATATCTAACATAGCAATTTTTATATTGCAATATCATCTTAATATGGTAAGAATATAAGATTCAGAAGTATTAAATCAAAAAAGTTTTCAAAAGGATTTTTTAATGACAGATCAAGGCATAGTTAAAATTAATGCAAGTTTAAGGAAAAATGTAGGCACAGGCCCTTCACGTGCACTAAGACTTAGCGGAGAAATACCAGCAGTAATATACGGTAAAGGTCGTGATTCCCTTAGCATATCTTTATCTAATAGAGAGTTTGTAAGCAAATATAGATCTGCTGCATTGTCAACTCACTTGATTGAACTTGAAATAGATAACAAGAAAGAATATGTATTAATGCGTGATGTACAAAAGCACCCAGTAACTGATAGAATACAACATGTAGATTTCCAGTTTATTGATTATGGTACAGAAATAAAAATAGAAGTGCCTTTAATATTTACAAATGAACAAAAATGTATAGGCATTAAGAGGGGTGGAGTATTAAACATATTACATCGTACTTTATCTATAAAGTGTTCCCCTAAAGCTATATTGCAAAATATAGAAATAGATTTATCTGGTCTAACTACAGGACATTCTATACATGTAAGCGATTTAAAACTTCCTCCAGAGGTGAATGTGACTATGAAAGAGCATAATCCAGCAATAGTAACAATCTCTAGTGCAAGTACAGAAAAAGAAGCTGAAAGTAATCAAGAGTCTACAAGTACTACTCCATCATCAGAAAGTTAGTGACTTAAACTCTTATGTTTTACCTGTTAGCTGGGTTAGGTAATCCTGGTAAAAAGTATGAGCTAAGCCGTCACAATGCTGGATTTATGATTGTAGATGCAATAGCAAGTGAGTTTTACTTTCCAAGCTTCAGAGAAAGGCATAATGCACTGATATCAATTGGGAATATTAAATCACACAGAGTTATTCTTGTTAAACCTTGGACGTTTATGAACAATTCAGGTGCTCCTATCATGAGTATAGCCAGTCTATACAAGATTCCATTAGATAACATAATAATTTTTCATGATGAAGTAGAAATAAACTTTTGTACCATAAGAGTAAAAAAAAGTGGTGGCAATGCTGGACACAATGGTCTCAAATCAATTGATAATCTACTTGGTAAAGACTATTGGAGAGTAAGGTTTGGCATTGGTCGTCCCATAAATAAAACAAATCTCAAGATAGATCTATCATATTATGTCCTATCACAATTCCATAACATTAAAGCAGTCAATAACACTATACTCAACATAGTAGAACATATCACATTACTTTTAGAAAAAAAACCTTCAATGTTTATGGAGAAAGTCAAAAACCTTATAAAATATGAAGATATTCCAACAGAATAGGCATTACATAATACTATGACGTCCTATCAATATTAGTAAGGCAAGAATACCAGTATTTTCAGGAGATCTAGAGTTATAATTTGTAAACAGTGCATCATTAAATGATACTTGTATCCTATTTTCATTTTGTAATGTTGCAATAACTTTTTGATATATTACATGATTTATATTTTTGTTTTTGATAGCTTTATTAAATGTAGTGGAGGATTGAAAACACATGATCCAAACTATCAATAATCCCTTAAGTTCATTTATAATGTATAGCTACACTGTCAATATTTCACACCTAAAATATCTTTATATCCTAAAAATTTTACTACTTATATAACAATACTATGACAAGCATAATAATCACAGATAATTTATTAAAATTTCTGTATTTCTATGCTAGAATATTAGCTAATAGTTCTATTCTCGACTAACTATGCAGTTTAATGAAATATATGAAGAATGCGGAGTATTTGCCATACAAAATAATAATTGTGCTGCTATTAATTGCATCCTAGGGCTACATGCACTTCAACATAGAGGCCAAGAATCATTTGGCATAGTAACGTCAGAAGATAACAAACTTCATTTTCACTATTCAAATGAACAAGTCAACAGCATATTCAATCAACAATCAAAAATAGACTCTTTACTAGGAAACACTGCAATTGGACATATACGTTATTCTACAAGTGGAAGTAAAGTTGGTGTTCAACCAATAACCTTAGATTGTAAATTTGGGAAATTAGCAATAGCACACAATGGTAACCTCACTAATGCAGCACAAATAAGAAAATCACTTACTGAAAGGGGATGTATATTTTCATCAGATATCGATACAGAAGTCATTGCTCACCTAATTGCTATTAATACTGAGAATACTCTCTTGGACAATGTTATTAATGCATTAAAAACCATTAAGGGCGCATATTCTTTAGTTATATTAATAAACGGTACTATAATATGTTGTCGCGATCCAGCTGGAATTAGACCACTAGTATTAGGTATGTTAGATAATTCATATATTGTAGCTTCAGAAACTTGTGCTCTAGATATAGTTGGAGCCCAATTTATAAGAGATGTATTACCAGGAGAATTCATCACAATTGACCAAGGTAACACTTTAACAAGTTCTTTTCCATTTAAAAAACAAAAATCAAGTTTTTGTATTTTTGAATACGTATATTTTGCACGACCAGATAGTATAATAGACAATAAGTCTATATATGAAATACGCAAAAACATAGGTAAAGAATTAGCAATAGAAAATCCTATTCCAAAAGATACACACATGATAGTACCAGTACCAGATTCGGGAGTACCAGCTGCATTGGGGTTCGCAGAATACACAAAAATACCTTTTGAATTTGGCATTATTAGGAACCATTATATTGGAAGAACTTTTATCCAACCCAACGATCACATTCGTAGTATGGGAGTGAAGTTAAAACACAATGCTAATTCTTCCATACTAAAAGACAAGGTAATAGTTTTAATAGATGATAGCCTAGTTAGAGGCACAACACTAAAAAGTATAATAACACTACTACACAAAGCAGGAGTTCAACAAATACATTTAAGAATTTCTAGCCCACCAACTATAAATTCTTGCTTTTATGGAATAGACACTCCAGAAGAATCAAAATTAATAGCTAACAGGTTATCACAGTTAGAGATCAAAAATGCTCTTGGTTGCGATAGTCTACACTTTTTAAGTATAGATGGTCTCTACAAGGCAATATGCAACACAAAACGTAATAATAGTATACCTCAATACTGTGATGCCTGTTTTACTGGGGATTATCCAATAGGAAAAATAGAATAAGTGTGATATTGAAAAATAAAGTTTACAGTCTTCAACAGTCAAACACATGTACTATTGTCGTAAAACCATAATAAATAACTCTTTACTTATAAAGTTATCATATTTTGAATGAAAATTACCGCCCTAACATAAAAGATGTTGAAAGATAAAAGTGATCTACACTATATACACATTCTTATAGGAGAATAATCTTACAAAACCAGCTCACTTCTATAGTAAAATAAATATAACATTTCCTATAAAAATTACAGTTAACTTATACATAAGAAATTTCTATAACAAAAAATTCAGTAATCAGTAACTAGCATATTTACTTAGAACAGAATCATAGAATAGCCTAAAAAATAAAAGTTATTCACACTGCAACAGGATAATTCGAAAGTTATACATCTTAAGTAAAAAGAAATTAGATAAAGACCTATATTAATTAAGTAGTATTTTAACTTTAGCACCACCAATTTTTAAATTGCAAAAATCATGCTCTGAACTAATATCCAACAAACATAATCCTATATTACCAACATTAGACAATAATCTACCTATTTCCTGCTGAGCACACATAACTTTCGTATCACAAAAAGACTGATGTTCAGAAATTATAGTATATATATTTTTCTTCACTCCAGCACGATACATACGTGCTACAGTTTCTTGCCCTATATAACAACCTTTATTGAAATCAATCGCATGGAATTGTGCCATCCTGAACTGCAAAGGAAATGAGGTTCCTTTTATCATATCTTTTCTACAATCTGGAACAGTATTATTAATTCTCAATATTTCATAATCTTCATATTTTCCAACATCATATTCTATGTTACTAAATACTTTTTGGGATTCATTAAACATAACACGTAAACCTAATTTAGATAACCTAGGATCTTGAAAGAATATAGTATCACCTTGACAATAAGTATATCCACACTCATTCCTATCATACTGATCCCCAATAAACACACCAACTTTATAGTGTTTTTTTTCCTTAATTACTATTTTTAATTGTAATTTATACGACAAAAACTTTTGTATAATTTCCTCTTTTTCTGTACTACAGCAATCTAACAATACATATTTACCATATTGCACAATAAAGAAGTCATAAATATATCTACCACTAGGACTCAAAAGCAAAGAATAAATAGCTTTATTTTGACTTAAATTTAAAACATTATTCGTTGTAGTTTGATTAAGTAATTGCTTAACATCTTGTCCATAGAAGACTATAATACTTCTATCAGGCAAAATTATAAACTTGCTCATACTCCTCCATACTTTTATTACTTAGAATGTCAACCTAATTCTGCCTATAAAAAGTGATCATGCAATTGTTATTCCACAATAAATACACATTATCAATTTGCATTATTACAAAAATTTGGTATACACTTGCTATATCAATTTAGAATAAAAATTGTTTTTTATATATCATCACAAACTTAAAAATCAACTATGTCAACATCAAGCTCTTGCAGTTATAGAAGAATAATATTACCTTACTTACAGCAACATAGATAGCATGTAATAACAACACTTTGATTCTATGTAATATTTAACACAATTCTGCTTTGAATAACGGCAGATTTGGTGATATACTTGAACTTCCATACTTACAACACGTCACTCCATATTTTTCATGTACAAGAAGCACCATTGGTTTTTGATGTTTCAAGTACTAAAGATTTCTTTGTAATAATATGACTAGATAACAATCCTATAACGCCACCAAATGCTACTAACAAAAATCCCATCCATATTAAATTTATATAAGGTTTATAATACACTTTTACTGCTATACCTTTCACCTTATCTATATCACCAATTACAATATAAATATCAGATAGCCAATGTCGATATATAGCACTTTCAGCATTTCTTACTCCCTCAACTACATAGAACCTATTTTCAGGAAATACTTTACCCAACACTTCACCAGATTTTACTATTAAAAATCTTCCACGAATAGCATCGTAATTTTTATTTTTTACAAAAGATAATCCAGATAAAACAACTTGAAAGTTTTTTACATTAATCAAACTATTGTCCTTCATATAAAGTTCATAGGTTTCACCCCATACAATAGAACCAATGATTCCAAACATAAATACAGCAACACCCATATGTGCTATTAGCATAGAATAATATTTTTTAGAGCAAGATTTAGCCAATTTTATAGTTTCAGAAAATGACACTGTAAATATTTTTATTTTTCTATAGTATGCTTCCAACACTGATAAAAATAAAAAAACTGATAATAAAAGTATTAAAACAATAAAAAAATTATTATCTATCATGAAAGGAAAAATCAATAAAACTACAAATCCAGAAAACTTGAAATTCTTTATTAAAATTTTATTTCTTTCCTCATCCAATCCTAAAGTAATTATCATTAATATTAAAGTACAGAATATCAAATAATTAAATAGAGTATTATAATATGGAGCTCCTACAGCAATAACATCTCCAGTGATAAACTCTAATATAACAGGATATATAGTACCAATAAACACTATAGCAAATGCTGTTAACAGTAGAACATTGTTGAACAACAACATTGTAACTTTCGATAACAATAAAAAATCATATTCTCTTTTCTGAGTTTTCTTCGTAAAACAAATAAAACTTATTATTCCACTACTAATTATTATTCCAATTAACATTAATATATAGAATCCATGTTCTGGATCATTAGCAAAAGTATGAACAGATACCAAAACACCAGACCTTACTAAAAATGTACCAATTAGACTCATTACAAACGAACAAATTGATAATAAAACTGCAGAATTATAGAACAGGTTAAATTTTCTCACTAAAGGCAGTAAATGAATTAAAGCTGTACCCAGTAACCATGGCATAAGTGATACATTCTCAACTGGATCCCAAAACCAAAATCCTCCCCAACCTAATTCTCGATATGCCCACCAACTACCTAATCCTATTCCTAAAGTCAAAAAAGACCATGCAACTAGAGCCCATTTATTTATAATCATTGCCCATTCTACACTATCTTTTTGGAGAATTATCCCAGCTACAGCAAGTGAGAATACTACACTAAATCCTACATATCCTAAATATAAAATAGGAGGATGCACCATTAACCCTGTATCCTGTAATATAGGATTAAAGCCCAATCCTTCATATTCAACAGTAGGCATCTTCATAAAAGGATTAGATGCTACCAAGGTAAATAACAAGAATCCAAAGTTAATTACATGTTGTATTGAAATGGATATTCTTTTGAAATCATCTTTATCAAGTAAAATCTCTAATAATAAACTATATAGACTTATTATCCACACCCACAATAGAATAGAACCTTCATAATTACCCCAAATACCAAATATTTTATACAATAAGTGTTTAGTCGTATGTGAATTATAGTATACATTACAAAATGAAAAATCATCAACAATGTGTATATACAACAACAATCCAACAGCAGAACTTGTCAGTATAAATATCAACATTGTCAGTACTTTCGACCAACAGAAAGATATATTAACAACAAATGGATAAACTACTGAAAATACACACGCCATTAAAAGCGGGAGCTCTATTAAACTAACCATTATAACTTCTTAATAATATTCAAAAAATAAGAATTATCTATTATAAGGCTTTAATTAAAACTTGCAAAGTGTAGCTTTATAGAGAACCAATAATTGATATTATGTCAGAAAACAATTATAGTAAATAAATATTTCAAGGTATATTATAAAATATAGCCCAAGGCGTTCTTCTTATACACAATATAATAACATTAGCATCAACAACACATTAAAAACGTACCAACTTTAGATAAGAAAATACAAAAATCACCTCAGTAAAATGACAAACAACATCTTTGAATATAGGTTCATATCAACAAATATAGATTACGTAGTATATTAATAAAATTATCATTGTTTCAACAATTGCAATTCTCTATACTTGAGCAGGAAAAGGTAAGCAGAATATTTTACAATGCAGTCTATTTTTAATAACAAATATCAATTTAAAAATATAGAAACAAAATACAACACACACTGGAATATAACAAAACTATATAAATGGAAAAACTCTGGAAATAATCAGTTTATAATTGACACTCCCCCTCCAACAATATCTGGACAACTACATATTGGGCATGTCTTTAGCTATTGTCATACAGATTTTATTGCAAGATATCAGCGCATGCTTGGAAAAGATGTATTTTATCCTATAGGATTTGACGATAACGGTTTACCCACAGAAAGGTTAGTAGAAAAAACAAAAAAAATACGTGCAACAGATATGAGTCGCAAAGAATTCAATACAATATGTACACAAGTATCAAATGAATTCAGAATACAATTTAAACAACTTTTTCAATCTATTGGAATTAGCTACGACTGGGATCTAGAATATCACACAATTAGCAAAAATATACAAAAGATATCTCAAACATCATTTATAAATTTATACAATAAAGGAAAATTATACAGAAAACTACAACCTATATTCTGGGATTGCATTGATAAAACAGCTATAGCACGTGCTGAAGTTGAAGAAAATGAGATATCATCGTTCATGAATACAATAACATTTTCTACAGAAGCAGGAATACCAATCAACATTGCAACAACTCGTCCAGAACTTATGCCAGCTTGCGTTGCTGTATTTTTTAATCCTTCAGATACAAGATATCAGCATCTCCTTGGGCAAAATGCGATAGTGCCAATATTTGGCAACAGAGTAAAAATATTACCAGATGATCAAGTAAAAATAGATAAAGGGACTGGTCTTGTAATGTGCTGTACATTTGGAGACGAAATGGATGTATACTGGTGGAACAAACACAATTTAGATACTAAAATCATTATTAGCAAATCAGGCACTATATTCAATCTAAGTAGTGATACCACTCAAGGAAAAAGTGTATGTAACCAATTACATGGGCTACCAATAACAAAAGCTAGAGCATTAATTCTTGAAATATTAGATCAAAACAATTTACTAAAGCATAAACAGGAAATTATTCACAATGTAAAATGTGCAGAAAGGTCAGGAGCACCTATCGAAATACTATTAAGTCATCAATGGTTTATCAAAGTAGTAGAAATAAAGCAGGAATTATTGAAACAAGTACAAAAAATCAACTGGTATCCAAAATCTATGCGTAAACAAATAGAAATTTGGATAGAAGGCTTAAATTGGGATTGGTGTATATCACGTCAAAGATATTTTGGCGTACCATTTCCAGTTTGGTATTCTAAAAAAGCAGATGGTGAAATTATCTTACCTGATATCAACAAATTACCAGTAGATCCAATTAACGATTTACCGGAAGGATACCAAGACACAGAAGTGGAAGCAGATACCGATGTAATGGATACCTGGGCTACTAGTTCATTGTCCACTCAATTCCATAATATATCTACAACTCATGCTGACTTACGAGCTCAAAGTCATGAAATCATAAGGTCTTGGGCATTTTATACTATTCTACAGGCCTATTACCATAATAATGATATTCCATGGAAAAACATTATGATCAGCGGGTGGTGCCTTGCAGAAGATAAAACAAAGATGAGTAAATCAAAGGGAAATACACTAACTCCAAATAAATTGTTAGAAGAATATGGTGCAGATGTAGTACGTTATTGGGCTGCAAACTCCAAATTAGGAGCAGATACCACATTTTCCAATGACGTTCTCAAATTAGGCAAAAGGTTTACTACTAAACTTTGGAATGCAAGTAAATTTGTTTCAATGTTTATTGGTCAATATTCAGAAATAGATTTACAACACGTAACAGAAACAATGGATAAGTGGATACTTTCAAAACTATATAAAGTTATCATCAAAGCAACAGAAAGTTTCAATTCTTTTGAGTATTGTATAGCACTTAACTACATAGAATCTTTTTTCTGGAAAGATTTTTGCGATAACTATCTTGAATTGTCTAAAAAAAGAGCATATGGAGAATCTACAAGTAAACAGGAACACTTAAGTGCAGTACACACTCTATCCTTTATATTAAGAGAGTTACTCAAAATGTTAGCACCTTTTATGCCATATATCACAGAAGAAATATACAATACACTTTATAACAACAAAAATTCAATTCATAGCCACAATAACTGGCCTATTGCAAATATAAGTCTATACAATGCATCAGATGAGCTATTAGGAGAAGATTTTATAGAAATTCTTAACCAAGTACGTAAAATAAAAGCCAATGCCCAATTATCAGTAAAATATAAAATAGATAAGCTAATCATAAATAGTCAAGGCTGTAACTTTCCTACTTCACTAGAAAATGACTTAAAAGCTGTCTGCAATGCTGAACATATAGTGTACACTACTCAACCAGTAATTGATACAAATGAAGAAAAATTTCTAGTTTCATTAGAATTCACTAACCAGTAAATTTTATAAAGTTGAAACATTATCACATCTCTCCTATTTTTGTAAGTAACAGGAGAATACTTTACAACAAAAATGAAGAAAAATTTCTAGTTTAAGTAGAATTTACTAACCAGTGAACTTTATAAAGCTGAAACATTACCACCTCCTATTTTTGCAAAGTAATAGGAGAATGCTTTACAATAAATATGTATTGATATATCTACTTTAAACCAAACTCTGTATCACAACAAAGTTAAGTCTATAAACTATTTTCTCTATATCAGATTAGTTTCCGCCACGTAGTATACGACTTTTTTCTCTATTCCAATCTCTAGTTTTTATTGTCTCTCTCTTATCATGCAACTTTTTACCTTTTACAATAACAACCTTAACTTTTGCTATCCCCTTATCATTAAAATATAAACACAATGGTACAACAGTAAAGCCATCATTCTTTATATTTCCAGATATTTTATATATTTGCTTTTTCCGCAATAGTAACTTCCTAGGTCTGGTAGGATTATGATTTCTAGTACTTGCCTGATTATATTCTGAAATATGTAAATTACATAGCCACAATTCCATATTCCGCTCAGTAACATATGCCTCAGCTATGCTGACTTTTCTCTGGCGTAAAGACTTGACTTCACTACCAATTAATACAATACCAGCATCAAATTCCTGAATAATAAAATAATTAAACCTTACTTTACGATTCTCAACTACGATATCCACAGAAAAATTGCACTCCCAACATACACTAGTTTGCTTTTACATATTGAATAAGTTTATCTATACTAGTAACTTTAATGTTATAACGCTGGGAAAACTCTATAATATCAGGCATCCTTGACATTGTTCCATCAGGATTCATCAACTCACATACTACAGCTACTGGAGCTAACCCTGCAATTCTTGCAATTTCAACACTCGCTTCTGTATGACCAGATCTCTCTAACACTCCACCTTTTTTAGATACAATAGGAAAAATATGCCCCGGTGTTACAAAATCATCCTCTGTAACATTTTTATTAACAACTGTAAGTATAGTATGGGCTCTATCATGAGCAGAAACACCAGTTGTAATACCATAACGAGCATCTATAGAAGTTGCAAAAGACGCACTATTACAATTAACATGCCTCTTTGGTATAAACTCCAACCCCAATTTATGCATTAAATCTTCTGTAATAGATAAACACACAATACCACTACCATGAGTTATCATAAAGTTAATTACACCACTTGTTACCTTTTCTGCTAAAACTACCAAATCACCTTCATTTTCCCTTTGTTCATCATCAATCAAAATAAACATTTTACCTTGTTTAGAATCTTCAATAATATGCTCTACAGGAGAGATAAAACTCGAATTTTCTGATACAATAATACCCATTAACCCTATAACCTTCTTTTATATAAATTCAATTTTTATAATTTTATATATTCTATAATCACCCTTTGGAGTTTTAACTTCTACAACATCACCTTCTTTTTTCCCTAATAATGATACAACTAAAGGAGATTTTATTGAAATCATTTGTTTAGAAATATCAGCTTCATACTCACCAACAATCTGGTACACTACTTCATCAGTATTACCAGTCTGTTCATCATATATAGACATAGTTACAGTTGCCCCAAACATAACAGTGTCCCCAGATAAATTTGAAACATCTATAACTTCTGCTCTAGATTTTTTCGATTCTAACTCCATTATTTTACTTTCTACTAACCCTTGTCTTTCACGAGCAGCATGATACTCTGCATTTTCAGATAAATCCCCCAACTCTCGCGCCTCAGAAATAGATTTTATAATTTTAGGCCTTTCATGTTTCAATGACTCTAGCTCTAACTCAAGTTTTGCAAACCCATTTTTTGTAATAGGAAATCTCGCATTCATATAGTCATTCATAAGTCATACCTACATAATACAGAACTATTCAAAATTAGAAGTAACCTTACCTATAATTTCTAATAATAAGTCTTTTACATCATCAGTAAAATTATTCAATATACTACTTAAAACATCTGGATAATTTTCATTAAGCTCTTTAAGGAGCATTTCTTCAAATCTACTGATATCACTTACACTAACACCATCCAAACAACCACTTGTACCAGCAAATATCACAGCAACTTGCTCCGGCACAGATAATGGAGAATATTGTTTTTGTTTCAACAATTCCATCATCCTTCTACCTCTATCTAATACCTTCTGAGAATGCACATCAATATCAGACCCAAATTTTGCAAAATCTTCTAACTCTCTATATTGTGCTAAACTCAACTTTACAGAACCAGCAACTTTTTTTACCGATTTAGTTTGTGCAGCAGAACCTACCCTTGAAACAGATAACCCAACATTTACAGCCGGACGTAAACCTTTATAAAAAATTTCAGATTCAAGGAAAATCTGACCATCAGTAATTGAAATAACATTAGTTGGAACATACGCAGATACATCACCAGCTTGTGTTTCAATTATTGGTAAAGCAGTTAATGAACCACCTCCTTCTTTGTCAGACATTTTAGCTGCTCTTTCTAACAATCGAGAATGTAAGAAAAATACATCACCAGGATATGCTTCACGACCTGGAGGACGTCTTAACAACAAGGACATTTGTCTATAAGCAACAGCATGTTTTGACAGATCATCATATACAATCAAGCAGTGCATTCCATTATCCCTAAAAAATTCTCCCATTGCACAAGCAGCATATGGCGCAAGATATTGGAACGATACAGTATCTGAAGCCCCAGCAGCAACAACAATTGTGTATTCTAAAGCTCCACTTACACGTAATTTATCAACTATTCTTGCAACAGAAGAATTCTTTTGTCCTATTGCAACATAAATACAGTAAACTTTTTCCTTTTCTGACACTACATCATTATGTGCTTTCTGATTAATGATAGTATCAATTGCTATTGCAGTCTTCCCTGTCTTTCTATCACCTATAATTAACTCACGTTGCCCACGTCCTATTGGTATTAACATATCTATAATTTTAATACCAGTCTGCAGAGGCTCAGTAACGGATTGTCTAGCGATAATACCTGGAGCCTTAATCTCCACTGGCAACCTAGTTTTACTATCAATGCTGCCAGCTCCATCAATAGGATTACCTAATGCATCAACTACCCTTCCTAGCAACTCCAACCCAACAGGAACATCCATCAATTTTCCTGTACATTTTGCAGTATCACCTTCCCCAACACTTCTTTCATCACCAAATACAACAACACTAGCAGTATCACAATCTAACCCTAATACTATACCTGTAATACCGTTAGCAAAAACTACTACTTCTCCAAATTTTGCTTTTTCTAAGCCATATATTAAAGCTATACCATCTTTAATAGATATCACTTCACCAACACTATCAGACTTTACTTGGTTATCAAAATTCTCAATACGCTCCTTAATAACTTTTAACACCTCACCTGGAGATATAGTATTATTCATTACCGTACCCTACTATTCACTTATACTACTACGTATAGCCATTTTACTAAGTTCTCGCAAACTTTGTAAATAACTATTTAAAGATACATCTATTACGTCAAAATTCACCCTAATAATAAAACCACCTAAAATACTAGGATCTATATTGTTTGTTATACTGACAACTTTTCCATATTTCTCAAATAATGCATCACATATACCTTCTTCTTCTTGCTTTGTTAATACAGCACATGAAGTAACAGAGATACTAACTTCCCTATTATGTTTTTTTACTAAATCAAGAAAGGTATTCAAAATCTGCAGCAATATATTTCCTCTATTATTTTCAATAACAACCATAATAAACTTGACTAATATAGAATCAATATAATCCCCTATTACTTCAACAAGCTTTACTTTATCTTCCCTTGACACCCTAGGATTAGATAAAAATAAAGAAATATCATTACAATTCTCAAGAACACTAACGACAAACTCTGCATTTTTACAAATAGAGTTCACATTACTTGACACACTAAATAATGCTTGAGCATAACAAGATGCTATATAGCCACCTCTATATTGAATCATATGCTTTTAAAGGAAACATAAAACAGCAAAATGTTATACCATTATAACAACACCAGTCAAGTATTTTATATCTTAATAAACAATATAATAGTGCTACTTTGTAAACAATTATACCAACAACACATCAATAATTTTTCACTTAATAACGATACTCCAGTACTTGTAAATATTCTATAAGTCCATAAATAATGGGTATATTATATACCATCAAAATATACCAATTTTACTTTTAACTGAATAACAACTCACCACACACTCAAATAACTCCTCAACTTAGACACATATAAACTAAAAGTTACAGTGTAAATTGATTAATAACCTTTCTATACAAAAGTAACAAGATCATATATACGTTCAAAATCTATGTAACCTTTAATTTTCAAATAAATATATAATCCAGTAAGTAACATTGATGTCACAGTTGCAATTATTGATTTAACAAGTAAATAAGATTTTACCGGAGCACTACTTGCAGTACCAATTACTGGACTATCAGATACCTCAACTTTTATAGGCAGTATTAAAAATAAAACAACCCACCAAGATATTATAAAAAATACAACGTCTTCAATACCCATATAACTTAAACCCAAATTATGGTATTAAAACTTTTACAACCATCACACTCATAATGCCAACAGGTAGGGGTATATTTACACTTTGTACAACTCCAATACTTATCTGCTATAGCATCTTTTGCAATTTTATCTGTCCAATACAAAAGTTCATTATAGTTTTGTGATAATACTTTTAGTTTTAACACTAAAAAATACAAAGAAATATAAGTTTTAGTTTTGAAACTATGATTTAAATATTTCATTGCTGTATCATATTCACCTGAATTTATAGCATCCTGTGCTATAAGATATATACTAAAGTAATATCCAGTATTAAAACTATATAATTTATGTATAGCATGACTACTATGCTGCATAATATCTAAATAGAAATTTGCAATATCAGGGTGTGGATTAATACGGTATTCATGTTCAAGAATATTCACCGCTTTACGTTTCTTATCAGTATCTATATAAAATTTAGCTTTCAACAATGTAACAGCAGTACTACACTGTTGAGAACAATTCTTAATGTTATCAAGTACTCTTAAACCATCATCATACTTTTGAATATCATAACATTGTTTTGCTAATGCATAATAAAACACATTAAGCATCTCTTGTGTATTATAAGGTAAAGGCAGATTTATTTTTAACTTTATTATTTTTTTCATTTCTTCAATTGCATTACCCCAATCTCTAGAAATCCGATATATAGTTAACTTAAAAATAGCTGACCAAGATTGTTTAAAAAAAATCTCCAGCATTTTCCTCAATAAACTCAGCTGTTGAATCTGATCTTCTATCTGCATAATAACATTCAACAAGTGTATACCCAACGAAGCATCTATAACTGGTACAACTTTCACAAATTGCGTAAAATACTTTTCAGCCAATATGTATTTTCCAGTATCAAAATAAACCCTTCCCTTTAACAAAAATAAAGATGGATGATCAAAATTTCCTATCTTTACTATAATCTTTTCTACTCTTTCAACATCTCCACAATTTAAATACATGTAACCCTGTTCCAACAAGACCATTTTCTTATTCTGTAAATCTCTTTTATATCGATACACACATCGAGAAAAACAAAAAATGAATCTTACTAATAGAATTAAAAGAAGGAAAACAACAGCAATGACAAACAACGTAAATAAGATATTTACTTCTATATCATAGCCTAACCAATCTATTCTGATGATACCATCGCAATCTATTACCCATAGCCCTATAGTAAGTGCAACAATAACAAAGATTAAAACGCTTGTAATCATGAAACACCAGGTAACTTAATTATATATTTTGACAATTGATCATATATCAATGATATGTTTTTCTCCATAGATACTACATCTTCTAACTGTTGTATCCATAGCTCTAGTTCTGCAACAGATGATAATTCCTTCCTAGAAAGATCTAACGCATCACTCCAAAGATTATCATCAAGGTAGATTTCTACTTCTTTTAAATTATGAAGTAGTGCATCTTGTTGATTTTTTACTACAACCCATTTAAAGAAAACTTTTTGAACCATATTAGACCGCGAATAATGCAACTCACGAGCAATTTTTTTGAACGAAAATTTTAACCTATTAAATGTAGTTAATTTTTTACTATCTAATCTTTCAATCTCAGCTACAGCCTCATTAATTTTATAATCATCAAGTTTAAGTAACATAGGTTTTATTGAGTAGATTATACTTTTTACTGATATATCTCCCAAAAATGCTTCTCTTAAATTAATGACAGACAACAAAAGCTTTGCAAGCCATTCTTCATTAGAACAGCTTATGATATCATTATTCTCTGATGTAATGATACGCTGTACAGGACAATTTTCCTTTTGTTTACTTAAATATGAATTAAGCAAGTTTTGATTTACCTGCACTAAAACAGACCGTACATCATTTTCTATGACTTTTCTATATTGCTGACTAAATACTACTAGATCCTTTTTTACATCTAAATAAGAAAAAACAGCACATATAGAGCAAGAAGTGGTTATCAACATCATAAAAAACCATCCCCAAACTTCTTTTGCTAGCATATTAACCCCTACTATTCATGTCGTAAAACATCTGCTGGATCTTGACAAGCAGCTTTTCTAGCAGGAAGAATAGCTGCAACTAAAGATAGAAATAAAGATAACAAAGATATTTTTACCACATCCTCTACTAATAAAACAGAAGGCAAAGTATCAAAAAAGTAAATTACAGGATCAAAAATATTACTATCACTTATTTTCTCTAACATATTTTTTATTCCATCAATATTCAGAGAAACTACTATGCCTAATACACAACCTAGTATTGTACCTATCAATCCTATAAAAAACCCACACATACAAAATATTCTGAGTATACCACAACGTGTTACACCTAACGTACGCATTATAGCAATTGCTCCTTTTTTATCTTGTACTAATATAGACAAGCTTGAAATAATATTAAATGTTGCAACTATTATAATTAAAGTCAATATAAAAAACATTACATTACTTTCGATTTTTAATGCATGAAAATAACTTCCCTGCTGCATTTTCCAATCTTCTCCTTTCATATTTGTCTTACTTTCTATTATCTCTAACATTTCTGATGATTTATTAACATCAAGAATTGACACCTCTATACTTTTTACTCGATTATCATAATGGAAAAACAATTGTGAAGCATGCAAAGGCATATATACCAACGTACTGTCATACTCATACATTCCAACATCAAATACTGCAGCAATTTTATAGGTCTTCATACGTGGTATATTACCTATAACCGTAGATATACTTTCTGATGATACAATAGTTAGTTTATCTCCATAATTGACATGTAGAATTTCAGCCAATTTGATACCTATAGCAATACCGTCATTAAATTCATCAATACTACCTCTTACTATATTATTTACTATTATATTATTACGCTCTATATCTTGTTTTTCTATACCTCGAACTACCACTCCAGATACATTACTATTAGATTTAATCATAGCTTGATTTTCAGTAATAGGCACAGCATCCTTTACTCCAGAAATACCCTTAATTGACTCTGCAATACTACGGTAATCGTAATCAACACTATCATTAAAATAAATTACTATATGACCATTTAACCCTACTACACAATTTAATAGCTTTTCTCCAAACCCATTCATGACAGACATAACTACAATTAACGTAGCAACTCCTAACGTAATCCCTACTAAAGATAACATAGTAATCATAGAACATAAGAATTTACTACTACTAGATCGTAAATAACGCAGTGCTAACATTAATTCAAATTTAAGTAACATCGCATTACACCAACAGAACAAAATAATGTCACTAATTTATCATATCAATATGATATTACAAAACTACATTGCTAATAATTATAAACATTTATAGATAAATTATAGCCTATACATATAATATCTCGACTTTAAAATTCATCAATTTAAGTATAGAACAAAATATTAAACATTTAAAAATGAATCCTGAAACCATTTCTACACAATAAAGAAATACCTACAAACATGCCATTAATTACATTTAAAACAAAATAGATTGTGAGAAACCCCTACTAAATGCTCTTTACATTACCTAATCACTAGGATCCAAAAAAAAATTTCAACCCACTCTACTGTAATATTTAAGTTCATACAAACATCCATTGAAATTATATTAAATAGTAAAATAGATTGTCAAAACATACCTTATTAAGATATCTTTTTATTTAATTAGTAAAATAAATGTTGTGAAAATTACATCATCAAAATTACATTCCTTTTTCAACAATCTACAACTTACAAACAATATACTCATCTACGGCAACGATTATGGAAAAATTAGCATGTACAAGAAAAAAATCATTAATCATGTTAACACAAACTCTGAATTTGCTATAAGCAACATTGACTTTTCTACAGTAAACAAAAATCCCAGCACATTATTTATAGAGCTGACTACCATATCCATGTTCTGTCAAAACAAATTGATTATACTAGCTAATGGAGAAAAATCTATCTCCCAGGAACTAAAGCACGTCTTAAGTAATAACATAGGTAATAACTATATAATTATAACTTCTGGAGAGTTATCTCCTGATTCTACCTTAAGACAATATTATGACAATTCACGAAATGCTGCTTCCATAGGATGCTATAAAGATGATAATGACAATCTTTCATTCATAATATCAGATTTCCTAACAAAGAACAAAGTACAATATAATGCTACAACATTGCAGTATTTACACAATGTCTTATCACAAAACTGTAATGCATTACAACCAGAACTTGAAAAACTTATACTATATATAGGAAACAACAAAAACTTGACAATTCAAAATATTCAAGAAAGTTTACTGACAGAAATAGACCCTATTTCAGAAGATTTATGTGTATCTGTCGCAGAAAAAAATCTAGAGAACTTTACAAAATTTTCTGACGTATTACTCAAAAATAAATTTACTCCAATAGCTTTAATAAGGATCCTTATTAAATATTTTTCAAGGCTAGAATATTTAATAAGAACCATAAAAAACGGTGAACCAATAAATCAAGCAATAAAATCTATACATCCTCCTATATTTTTCAAATCAATTCCTACAATAAAAAAACATGTATCTGCAATCCCATATGCCGAAATCAACAACATAATAAAAAAACTAGTAGAGATAGAAATACAGTGCAAAAAATCAGATTCAAACCAAGAAGTAATATTTAAGTATTACCTCACAACAATGATTACTAGGAAGTAATTAACTAAGATCTTCAGTATTAATAACATTGTACAAAACCCTGTGTACAAAGACTATAAAACTTTGATGTAATATATGAGTATACTCCCTTCAACAGCACATAAAGTATTTGGATGCTCACTTGCTTTACATTATCAGAAAAGATACAGGGATCCCATACTTATGACTACACTGTAATAACACATTATAGATTCTATGTTAATCAACAGATATGACTATAAAACCTTGATGTAATATTATGAGCTTATACTACCTTCAATAGCACATAAAGTATTTGGATGCTCACTTGCTTTACATTATCAGAAAAGATACAGGGATCCCATATTTATGACTATACTGTAATAACACATTATAGATCCTATGTTAATCAACAGATATATTTACCAACTTTTGTATAATAATATTGTCAAAAACAACACATAAGATTAGCAATTTAACTTAGTAAGCAATTTTGCTCCATTACATTAACATTTGATATCTCATGCATCTCAATTGCAGCAGCTAAAACAGCTATTTTTCCAATTATATTCCAATACAATATGTCTTGCTGTTTATAACTTATATCTATAAAGTCACAGCCTACAGAATTTAAATTAGAAAATCTATCCTTTACAGAATGATACCTGTATAAGTAACATGAAGGAGTATGCCCTATAAAATAAACTAATGGCTCAGCTACATAACCATTAAAGATCTCTCTAGTAGTAATACCTTCCTGTATTATTACACTACTGACAACATTACCATCTTTAATCTTTTTCATTTTATTACGCTTTTTCCTATTAAGCATTAAGATATCATCTCCACAATAAGCTACTAATATTCCCATACCATAAGTTCCATTATCAGCTTTCACAAACACATATGGCTGTTCCTTAATACTATATAATTGGAATTTATTACGTATTTTGCTAATAACTACATCCACTTCATTAGCAATATCATCAATTCCTTGACTGTTGAAAAAACAAATATTACTACAACTAGAGAAAAATGCTGAAATTAACCAAGGATCAATATTAAAACTCTCACAAAACTCTTTGGATAACTTTTTATAAATAGAAAAATGATTAGATTTACTTCTATTAAACCATCCCAAAAATAAAGATGGCATAATACTTTGATATTTTAAACCTTGTAGTACTTCAGGAATCCCACTAGTCATATCATTATTGACTAAAATAAGATCAGGAATAAACCTACATCCAGCACGAAGTACACCATTATCATTAGTAAGACATAAACAATTTATCACACGTCCTGTTGATGAAATCAGTTCTATATTTTGATTTATATTACATATCCCTACTTCAACAACAAAACCTGCATTATTAACTATATTTTTTAAAACAATCAAACTATCAATATATTTTAAATTTCTTGTATGATTCTCTGCTATAATTAAAATTTTGCTACAGTTCGCATAATTAACTACATATTCCCTTAACAATCGAGAAGCATAAATTTGGGATTGCTCAGTAAAATTATTATAGCCTGCAGGAAAAATATTAGTATCTACCGGAGCAATCTTATAATCAGATACTCTTAAATCAACCGAAATATTCAAAACCGGGTTATACTTAGTAAATTTATTAAAAAACCAATTCTCTATATCTAACTTATATTTTGTTAATATATCATTTAATGTATCAATAATTACCGTCATTAGTACCAATAAAACATTGCGAGTAAACTCATAGGACATCAACACTTTAAGATAATTATCCATAGTTAAGCATAAAAAATTTTTACTTAACGTAATATTACAACTACAGTATATAACTTCATTTTTAACTTATATCTATGTTTATATCCTAAGATTACCCTCATATATTAACACATATTTCTAATTATATACACTTCTAAATAATTTTTATGGTTAACAAGATATACATATACAAATCCACAATTAATATGCGCATAATTATCAATAATATTAAAACAATAAGCAATGATAATTCAAAATTATGTTAACATTCTGCAATATTACCAGTATACAACTGACGTGGACGACATATTTTATAATTTTCTTCTGCTACCATCTCATACCATTGAGCAGACCAACCAGACGTTCTAGCTAATGCAAATAATGTAGTAAACATCCTAACCGGGATTCCAATAGCTTTTAAAACAATTCCGGAATAAAAATCTACATTAGGATACAAATTACGATCAATAAAATAACTATCTTGTAATGCTATATTTTCTAACTCTAATGCTATTTCTAATAATGGATCATTCACATTTAAATTATTTAATACTTCTCTACAAATTTTATACATTATTTTAGCACGTGGGTCATAATTCTTATATACTCTATGACCAAACCCCATAAGTCTAGTACTCTTGTTACCATCTTTTACCTTTTGAATAAATTGCTTTACATTACTTGGCTTTTCAATTGCCATTAACATATTAATCACAGCTTCATTTGCTCCACCATGAGCTGGCCCCCACAAAGTCGCTGTTCCCGCCACTAAACAAGCAAATAAATCTGCACCTGAAGAACCAGATAATCTAACAGTAGCAGTAGAAGCATTCTGTTCATGATCAGCATGTAATACAAAAATAATATCCAAAGCCTTAGCAACAACTTGAGTGAACTTATAAGAAGAAATATCAAACATCATATGTACAAAATTTTCACTGTAAGATAACTTTGTATCAGATTCGACAAAATCTTGATTGGTTATATATCTATAAATCAGTGCTATTATACTTGCAACTTTAGCAACTGCTAACTTAGCACACTTTAATTGATCTGCACTATTATCCTGATTATGATAACATGATGCTAACGCAGAAAAACATGCCATTAATATAGACATAGGATGTGAATCTCGTGGGAATGATTTTATAACATCATGAACTATCTTAGGAGGGTTATATTCCTGAGAAATTTGCGATATAAAATTTTGCAAATCCTCAAGACCAGGGAGAACACCATAAAATAACAAATACACTATTTCTATAAAACTTTTATTATTATTTACTAAATTTACTATATCATGTCCCCTATAACATAATATACCTTTATTCCCATCAATAAATGTAATCCTAGATTCACAAGCAGCAGTAGACATAAATCCTGGATCATAAGTTAATATTCCTGTATTTTTATATAAAGAAGTAATATCTACAGCCTTATTCCCATGAGTATCATATAACACCGGCAATTTTATTCTTTGACCATCCAATTCTAATACTGCTTCTTTAACCATAATCCTACCCAAATTAATAATAACCCCACACATATCTTGCTTATATAACATAAACAGATAAAAATAAGAAACCAAACACTTCAAATCTTATCAGAAGTAATGTAATCCCGTGTATATTGCACTCAAAATTTTATGTTTTTTAAAGGCATTCACACACAAAATTTTACATAACATTATCAATACTAATTTTTAACTTTTCGTAAAACAAATCACTTATTCATATATAAATTTTTATAAACCTATAATATCAATTAAGTCATAATTCTACTTTTTGTATACTATAACCAGTAACCACAATTTCTACTATATTTTTTTATATTTCTCAAAGTTGTTAGTTAATATATTTTTTCCTATTTGATACATATTTAAAAATAAAAATTTAACATTAATTATTAACAGATAGTCACATTATATTAAACTTATTAAATATGTCGATTGTTAAAAACTAATAAAGTTTAAATCTCTATAACTGTATAAGCCTAAAATCATAATACTACAAATTTATAACATTATTAGCGGCACAAACTTAAATTTATCAGTTTTACTAAGCTATTCAAATTTTCCTTGTAAAACTTAAATACTCATAAAATGACTCAATCAAACTCTATGACACATTAATCAAATAATAACACTCCAACTTATAAGTGTTCAATATCTATTCCCATTCAATTGTAGCTGGAGGTTTAGATGTAGTATCATATACCACTCTATTAATTCCTTGAACATTATTCACAATAGTATTACTAACATCCTGTAGAAACTCATAAAAGATTATCTTAGTTTCCAAGTCTACACCAAATGGGAAACATTCTGCAGTCATACCATCACTAGAAGTAACTGCTCTTAAAGCACAAGTATAACCATAAGTTCTACTATCACCCATTACACCCACTGTTTTCACTGGCAATAGCACTGCAAACGCTTGCCATATAACATCGTACAAATTATATTTTTTGATAAGATTAATATATATCTCATCGGCAGCCTGCAACATATTAACCTTCTCTTGAGTAATTTCACCTATTATTCTAATTGCTAAACCAGGTCCTGGGAATGGATGACGCATTAATATTTCATCTGATATACCAAGTTTTTTCCCCAACAATCTCACTTCATCTTTAAACAAAAGCTTTAGTGGTTCAACAAGCTGTAACTTCATTATATCAGGTAGTCCACCAACATTATGATGTGATTTGATAGTAACACTTTCTTTCCCAACAGAGCCACCAGATTCTATAACATCAGGGTATATAGTACCTTGCATTAAAAATTCTACGTTCCCTATCTTATTCGCTTCTTCTTCAAATACTTCAATAAACGTTTTTCCTATTATTTTTCGCTTTTGCTCTGGATCAGTAACAAATTGAAGTTTATCTAAAAATACTGATGATCTATCAACAATAGTTACAGGCATTTGAAACTGATCAACAAACGATTGTCTTACTTTTTCTGCTTCATTATAGCGCAGTAAGCCATTATCAATAAAGATACAGTGTAATTGATCACCTATTGCTCGATAAGTCAAAGCTGCAGCAACACTAGAATCAACACCACCACTAAGAGCAGCAATTACTTTTTTATCTCCCACTTGTTTCTTTATAAGATTCTCTTGCTCATCTAAAAAGGATTCCACTGTCCAGTTATTGTCACAACCTGCTATTCTGACAAAATTAGCAAGTAATTTTACCCCATCCGGAGTGTGATATACTTCAGGATGAAATTGTACACCATAAATTCTTCTTTCCTCATTGCTGATCATCGCAATTGCATTATTCACTACACTACATGCTATGACTTCAAATCCGCATGGAGTATCATATACACTATCTGCATGACTCATCCACACATAGGGTTGGTCTCCTACTTTCCACACATCTTTTATCATTTCTGATTTTTTGACAACATTTAGAATAGCTTTCCCAAATTCCTGACCACACCCATGTACAATTGTCGAGTTAAAATAATTACTTAAAAGTTGTAATCCATAACACACTCCCAATACTGGAACGGAAGTTTTTTTATTCAATTCAATAATATCGTGAACTATTGGAGGCATTCCTGTAAAATCCAGAACCGACTTAGGACCTCCAGATAAAATAAATGCTTTACTATCTTTTATGTAATCAAATGCTATATCATGCGGAAAAATTTCAGAATAAACATTTAGTTCTCTTATCCTTCTAGCAAGCAATTGTGTAAATTGCGAACCAAAATCAATAATTGCCACCCTTGACATTTATATTACCTTTATAACTGTACAAAATAAAAGTCCATCATTTGTTTTGATAATATCCACTATTAACATCAGAACTACAACTATAGTAGCTTTGTAAAGACTACAACCTATAAAATAGTACTTAATTGTGTTATCATTAACTATAATAAACTTACAATTCATTACACAAATAATGCGGAGTATTTTTCAACAAACTCAAAACATTATCGATCTTACATTGAGCATTCTAATCTTAAGAACAATAACACAGACTTTCAAGAACCGTATCAAATGTAATGACTATACCAAAAAAATCAACTCTCAACAAGAATTATGATTTTATTAATAAATATATAATAAAATTTAAATCAGTAATAATTTTAGGTACAACCATCATGAATGAAGAATTATCGCTAGATAAAAGTTTAGATAACGCTATGAGCTATGTTGAAAAAGGGTGTAATACAACAATAGATCCAAAAATGAAAGCATGTATAAAAAATGAAGTGAAGTCAGCAATTCCAGAGTTAAACAAGGTACTAACACCTTTAATTACTTCTGCACTTAATGCAGATCAAAAAACATTATCACAAAATCAGCAGGAAGAATTAGTGAAGAATTTCATAGAAATTATGATGCCACACATGCAAAAAATTATGCTCACATCTGAGCAATAAACATATATTCCCATAAAATTCAATATATAAATACCAATATCTTATAGATATTAACCCCCAGTAATAATGCAATATTATTGATAGTCAGTTTCTATAAGCATTGTAAATCTTTAACTTTTATAATGCTTATAGCACAAATATATACTGCTTACATTTGGCAAAAATTTTAGAATAAGTTTTTATCTGATTGCCTACTAAGCAATTTAACAAACTGTGGTTAAAACCCCCAATATTCATTTCTCACAGCAGAAGATAAAAATCTATTAGCTTCTAATAACTTAAATATAAGATAGAGAATTCTTACCTAAGGTTATTAAAATATTTTCAAGTTTATCCATTTCACAATATGTTAACGTTAGATATCATATATCACTATTAATGAATACTTAAAAATCTAAAAGCACCTTTACAGTGCATAAAGAAATGTACTATACCTAAACTGATCAATATAAGATTCTACTTAATAAAACAACAGTAACACAATCTTACTGTCTTGATTATCCAACTACAGAAAAACTATTAAAATGCTCTTTACTATATCATTCTGAAACGCATAAAGATTACGTTACCAGCAACCATTGATTAAACGTACTTTATAGAACATTGACAATACAACACAATACCTAAAACATAATTTAAGATAACATTCAAATCTACAATATATGATAAGAAGAATCTATGTCAGGCCCCATAGTACTATATCTACTACTCACTATAGCGCAATATGTACTTATATCTTCTCTTATATAAACTTCTTCACGCGGATGCAATAATAGCTTGTCAATATGACGCACTATATCAACAACAAAAACATTAAAACTCATTTTTTCTGCGTTTATACAATGTTCAATTTTTGTAAAAATTCCTCTATGATTTAGTCGAATTAGACTATGCGGAATGTTTAACCCAGATACTGTACGTACAGGGTTTTTATCACTTGGAGCATATAAATGCCTAAACGCTTTTCTTACATGATAAGCATACCTACCAAAAAGTAAAGAACGATATACTAGATACCCTACACTACATTCTTGGGATACAAGTTTCCGTATATCACTTTGCTCATCTCCAATAGAACATTTGACTTTTACCATCATGTGATACATTTGCCCAAGTTGTATACTACAAGACAACTTCATAAAATCACATAATTCTTGCAATTTTACACCCTTACCCCTTGCATGAACAAAATCATAACACATACCTAATAATTCTGAGTAAAAACCACTATTATGTAGCTTAAAAACACCTGCAATACCATGTTTTCCAACACAATAAACTATATTACTACGTACTTGATATGACATCCTTGAAAAATCAGAATATGACGCACCATATAACCCAATAAGTATCGAATCTATAACCCTTGGATCATGGTAATGACTTGCACAATACTTTATGCTGTCAGAACCATAAAACCTGCAAAGCCTACTCATAACGTGGTCTACTATTCCTATCTTAATCACAAAGGCACACAGCCTTATATTACTGGTTATTTTTGATAGACACTGTTCAATTTCAGACTTCAACATAATCCTTCCATTCCTTACAACGAACGTATTATGCAGCATATGATACATATAGGACATATGCATTCTTGCAAAACACGTTATAGATTCCCTAAACTCTTTTATTTGAGATTTATATTCCTCTATCGAATAATGCTTCACATGCTTGTAAACAAGTCCTTTAATTACAACATGCTTAGCAGAAATAACGCTTGTTGGAGCTACCATTCCAGGTACTGCAGTATGTTGCATACTAGCACTTAATGTTTTATCAACTTCATCTTTTAACCCAGAGGCTTCTTCAATTTTCTGGCCAGTGCATGCTTTTTCTACACCCTCTTTAACAGAAGATATCTTAGTTCTAGCTTTTTCAGCATAACTTACTGGGTAAACAGTTGAACCAGCTTTTGTAACATTACCAACAGGAATTACAACAGTAGTTTTTTCTTGACTAACATTCCTCTCCCCCCCCCCCCTTCTTTCACATCTTTTTTAACAATAGGTATTCCAGTACTAGCTTTTTTAGCATAACTCACTGATTGTTCAACAGTTTGTCCTACACGAACTTTTGGCTTTGCACCTTCTTTTAAATACTTACTTTCCAAATTTTGTGTGTCTACAGTAGTGCTTTCACGATCTAGCATACAAGAAGCACCTTCTACATGACCAACATTATATGTACCACTAACCTTTGCAGCATAACTTACTGATTGAGTAGTAAAACTAGCACTCCCCATATTTCTTAATGTTAATTTCCCAGAGCGTCGACTACGTGGTTTGATTGTACCTCCCAATAAAACATGAGATATTCCCCCGTCTTTTTTTTCAGTCAGATGTTGTACATCCTGACCTTTCGCTTTTACAATATCCTGATCACAAGATTCAAGGTGCATACTAGAAAGTTGCTCTGATAACAGTCCCGTTCGTTCTTCAGTATCAATACTCTGCTTGCTTTCAATAGTTATTGTTCTAGTTTCTACTTGTTTTAATGGACTACCTGTTTTTTTATTTTTCGACTTTTTCTTTTTACGAGGTGACTCTTTTGCAGCTTCATCACCACTCATTAACATTAATGTTACTGCAGGAATAACAACCGCAGCAACTACAGAAATTAGCATAAAGACACACTTATTCGATGTAATGCAAATTAAAAAAGATTTAAATTCTCTATAAATAATATTACTATATTTTCAATATGTTAGCAAGAAATTACAACCTTTTTTCCATTGACCACAACATTTAAGATATATACTCAACAAGACAATAACAATAAAGTCTTACCTTCTAAATCTCCAAATATAGAAAATCCTTAAAATAACAAGTAATTGAATATATTCAGTAATTATTCCCTAATGCACCTTATAGAACATTGATAATACACACAATCCTACACATGACTTAAACAACATTCAAAATGAAACACATTTAAATCTACAATCAATGAAGAGAAGAAGAAGCTATGTCAGCTCCCATAGTACTATATCGATTACTTACTATAGTGCAATATGTACTTATATCTTTTCTTACACGAACCTCTTCACCTGGACGATACAATGTATCTTTGACAAAATGTACTATATCATCAACAAAAACACTAAAATCCATTTTATTTGCCTTGATACAACTCTCAACTTTTGGAATAATTTTCCTACTACTTATTCGAATTACACAATACGGAACGTTTAACCCAGATATTGTATGTATAGGGTTTTTATCATCTGGACTATACAAATGCCTAAATGCATTTCTTACACGACAAGCATACTTACCAAAAAATACAGAACTATATATCAGATGCCCTATACCACGTTCTTGTAATAAAAGTTCTTGCAGATTATCTTGTTCATTTCCAGTAGAACATTTGGTTTTTAGTATCATGTGATACATTTGCGCAAGTTGCACAGTAGAAGACAACTTTATAAAATCACATAATTCTTGAAATTGTACACTCTGATTACTCTTTGCACGAACAAAATCATAATACATACTTAATAATTCTGAGTAAAAACTACTATCATGTAGCTCATAAACATTTGTAATCTTATATTCCCTAACACAATTAGCCATACTGTTGCGTACTTGATATGACATCGTTGAAAAATCAAAATGTGATGCATCATGCAGTATAACAAGTATCGAATCTATGAACTTTGGATCACGGTAATGACTTGCACAATACTTTATGCTGTCAGAACCATACATTCTGCAAATCCTACTCATAACATGCTCTACTATTCCTATCTTAATCACAAAGGTACACAGCTTCATATTACTGGTTATTCCTAATAGACACTGTTCAATTTCAGGCTTCAACATAATCTTTCCATTGTTTACAACGAACGTACCATGCAGTATACGACGTATATAGGACATATGCATTTTTGCAAAACACATTATAGATTCCCTGAACTCGTGTACTTGAGATTTATATTCCTCTATCGAATAACGCTTCACATGTTTGTAAACCTTCCCTGAATTACAAGATGCTTAGCAGGAATAATGCTTGTTGGAGCTACCATTTCAGGTACTGCAGTATGTTGCATACCAACACTTAATGTTTCATCAACTTCATCTTTTAACCCAGAGGCTTCTTCAATTTTCTGGCCAGTACATGCTTTTCCTATACTCTCTTTAACAGGAGATCTCTTAGTTACAGATTTCTCAGCATCACTTACTGGGCAAACAGTCGGACCAGCTTTTGTAACACTACCAACAGGAACTACAACAGTAGTTTCTTGACTAACACTCCCCCCCCCCCCCTTCTTTCACATCTTTTTTAACAATAGGTATTCCAGTACTAGCTTTTTTAGCATAACTCACTGATTGCTCAACAGTTCGTCCTACACGAACTTTTGGCTTTGCACCTTCTTTTAAATACTTACTTTCTAAACTTTGCATGCCTACAGTAGCGCTGCTCTGGTCTGGAATACAAGAAGCACCTTCTACATGACCAACATTAGATGCACCACTAACCTTTGCAGCATCACTTACCGATTGAGTAGTAAAACTAGCACTCCCCATATTTCTTAATGTTAATTTCCCAGAGCGTCGACTACGTGGTTTGATTGTACCTCCCAATAAAACATGAGATGTTTCCCCGTCTTTTTTTTCAGTAAGATGTTGTACATCCTGACCTTTCGCTTTTACAATATCCTGATCACAAGATTCAAGGTGCACATTAGAAAGTTGCTCTGATAACAGTCCCGTTCGTTCTTCAGTATCAACACTCTGCTTGCTTTCAATAGTTATTGTTCTAGTTTCTACTTGTTTTAACGGACTACCTGTTTTTTTATTTTTCGACTTTTTCTTTTTACGAGGTGACTCTTTTGCAGCTTCATTATCACCCATTAACATTATTACTATAGGAATAACAACCGCAGTAACTACAGAAATTAGCATAAAAACACACTTATTCGATGTAATGAAATCAAAAAAGATTTAAATCTTCATAAATAATTCTAATATATTTTCAATATGTTAGCAAGAAATTACAACCTTTTTTCCATTGACCACAACATTTAAGATATATACTCAACAAGACAATAACAATAAAGTCTTACCTTCTAAATCTCCAAATATAGAAAATCCTTAAAATAACAAGTAATTGAATATATTCAGTAATTATTCCCTAATGCACCTTATAGAACATTGATAATACACACAATACCTACACATGACTTAAACAACATTCAAAATGAAACACATTTAAATCTACAATCAATGAAGAGAAGAAGGAACTATGTCAGCTCCCATAGTACTATATCGACTACTTACCATAGCGCAATATTTACCTATATCTGCTCTTATATAACCTTCTTCACGTGGATACGATAATAGCTTGTTGATATAACGCACTATATCACGAACAAAAACATTAAAATCCATTTTTTCTGCGTTTACACAATGTTCAATTTCTGCAAAAATTCCCTTACTATTCAGTTGAATCATAACATATGGAATGTTTAACCCAGATACTGTACGTACAGGGTTTTTATCACTTGGAGCATATAAATGCCTAAACGCTTTTCTTACACGACAAGCATACTTACCAAAAAATACAGAACTATATATCAGACTCTCTATATTACGTTCTTGTAATAAAAGTCCTTGCAGATTATCTTGTTCATTTCCAGTAGAACATTTGGTTTTTAGTATCATGTGATACATTTGCGCAAGTTGCACAGTAGAAGACAACTTTATAAAATCACATAATTCTTGAAATTGTACACTCTGATTACTCTTTGCACGAACAAAATCATAACACATACTTAATAATTCTGAGTAAAAACTACTATCATGTAGCTCATAAACACTTGTAATGTTATATCGCCTAACACAATTAGCCATACTGTTGCGTACTTGATATGACATCGTTGAAAAATCAAAATGTGATGCATCATGCAGTATAACAAGTATCGAATCTATGAACTTTGGATCACGGTAATGACTCGCACAATACTTTATGCTGTCAGAACCATAAAACCTGCAAATCCTACTCATAACATGCTCTACTATTCCTATCTTAATCACAAAAGTACACAGCTTCATATTACTGGTTATTCCTAATAGAAACTGTTCAACTTCAGGCTTAAACATAATCCTTCCATTGTTTACAACAAACGTATTATGCAGCATATGATACATATAGGACATATGCATTCTTGCAAAACACGCTATAGATTCCCTAAACTCTTTTATTTGAGATTTATATTCCTCTATCGAATAACGCTTCACATGTTTGAAAACCTTTCCTCTAATTACAAGATGCTTAGCAGGAATAACGTTTGCTGAAGCTACCACTCCAGGTACTGCAGCATGTTGCATACTAGCACTTAATGTTTTATCAACTTCATCTTTTAACCCAGAGGCTTCTTCAATTTTCTGGCCAGTACATGCTTTTCCTATACTCTCTTTAACAGGAGATCTCTTAGTTACAGATTTCTCAGCATCACTTACTGGGCAAACAGTTGAACCAGCTTTTGTAACACTACCAACAGGAACTACAACAGTAGTTTCTTGACTAACACTCCTCCCCCCCCCCCCCTTCTTTCACATCTTTTTTAACAATAGGTATTCCAGTACTAGCTTTTTTAGCATAACTCACTGATTGTTCAACAATTTGTCCTACACGAACTTTTGGCTTTGCACCTTCTTTTAAATACTTACTTTCTAAACTTTGCACGCCTACAGTGGCGCTGCCCTGGTCTGGAATACAAGAAGCACCTTCTACATGACCAACATTAGATGCACCACTAACCTTTGCAGCATCACTTACCGATTGAGTAGTAAAACTAGCACTCCCCACATTTCTTAATGTTAATTTCCCAGAGCGTCGACTACGTGGTTTGATTGTACCTCCCAATAAAACATGAGATGTTTCCCCGTCTTTTTTTTCAGTAAGATGTTGTACATCCTGACCTTTCGCTTTTACAATATCCTGATCACAAGATTCAAGGTGCATACTAGAAAGTTGCTCTGATAACAGTCCCGTTCGTTCTTCAGTATCAACACTCTGCTTGCTTTCAATAGTTATTGTTCTAGTTTCTACTTGTTTTAACGGACTACCTGTTTTTTTATTTTTTGACTTTTTCTTTTTACGAGGTGACTCTTTTGCAGCTTCATTATCACCCATTAACATTATTACTATAGGAATAACAACCGCAGTAACTACAGAAATTAGCATAAAAACACACTTATTCGATGTAATGAAATCAAAAAAGATTTAAATCTTCATAAATAATTCTAATATATTTTCAATATGTTAGCAAGAAATTACAACCTTTTTTCCATTGACCACAACATTTAAGATATATACTCAACAAGACAATAACAATAAAGTCTTACCTTCTAAATCTCCAAACATAGAAAATCCTTAAAATAACAAGTAATTGAATATATTCAGCAATTATTACCTAATGTATCTTAGAACATTGATAATACACACAATCCTACACATGACTTAAACAACATTCAAAATGAAACACATTTAAATCTACAATAAATAAAAAGAAGGAGATTCAGGTTCTATATTAGCTACTTATTGTACACAAACCTCTTCACCGGAGACACCGCAATTACCTATCATTTGCATATCGGTTACTTACTATAGGGTAATGTCCTTTGTCTTCTCTTCTACACAAACCCCTTCACCCGGAGATACCACAATTACTTATCATGTTGTATATCGGCTACTTATCATAGAGTATATGTTCTTTGTCCTCTTTTACACAAACTTCTTCTCATCTGGAAACGCTACAATTACTTATCATATTGTCATATCGACTACTTACTATAGTGTGATATGTTTTTATGTCTTCTTTGATACAAGTTCTTTCACCTGGACGATACAATGCATCTCTGACAAAATTTACTATATCATCAACAAAAACACCAAAATCCATTTTATTTCTCTTAATATAACTCTCAATTTTTGGAATAATTCCCTTACTACTTACTCGAATCATACAATACGGAACGTTTAACCCAGATACTGTACGTATATGATTTTTATCATCTGGACTATATAAATGCCTAAATGTGTTCCTTACATTACAAGCACATCTACCAAAAAGTAAAGCACGATACATAAAATCCTTTATTGCAGGTCCTTTTGCAAGTCTTTCAGATATACATTGTTGTGCATAATCTTGCTTGTCTCCAGCAGAATATTTTACCTTTAGCATCATGTGATACATTTGCGCAATTTGTATACAACAAGATAACTGAACAAAACTACATAGTTTGTGCAATTCTATGTCTTTATTACTTACACCCATAAAGTTACAACACACACTTAATACTTCTGAATAAAAGCTACTATCATGTAGCTTAAAAACATTTGTCACATTACGTTTCTTAAGACAATCAACTGTATCATGACGTACTTGTTGTGACACCTCTGAAAAACTAGAATATGATGTACCATAAAACCTAATAAGAATTTCATCTATAATTTCTGAATCATGGTAATAGCTTGCACAATATTTTATGCTATTACAACCATAAGAATTGCCAAGCCTAGCCATAACTTGGTCTACTATTCCTATTTTAATTATAAAGGTACACAGTTTTATATTACTGGTTGTTTTCAATAGAAACTGTTCAATTTCAGGTTTCAACACAATCTGTCCATTGTGTACAATGAATGTATTATGCAATATTTGATACGCATAGGACATATGCATCTTTGAAAAGCACGCTACAGATTTCCTAAAATTTTCCACTAAAGATTGGTATTCTTCTAACGAATAACCCTGCAAATGTTTGAAAACAGCTACTCCACTTACAATATGCCTAGCAGGAATAATATTTGTTGGAGTTACCATTCCAGGTACTGCAGTATGTTGCATACTAGCACTCAATGTTTCATCAACATCATTTTTAAATCCAGAGGCTCCTTTAACTTTCTGGCCAGTGCATGCTTTTCCCACAGCTTCTTTAACAGAAGATACCTTAGCCTTTTCAGCATAACTCATTGGTTGTCCAACAGCTTGTCCTGCATGAACTTTTGACTTTGCACTTTGTTTTAAATATTCACTATTCAAATCTTGTTGACTCACAGTTCTTTTCAAATCTATAGGAAGAAGTGTCTTTCCTAGATCATCAGATAAACCAACCTTAACCTTTTCAACATAACTTACTGCAGTATGTTGTACGCTAGTATCATAAACATCATTTTTACATTCAGAGACTTCTTTAACTTTCTGATCAGTACATACTTTTCCTACAGTCTCTTCAACAGAAGATACCTTAGCTTTAGCCTTTTCAGCACAACTCATTGGTTGTCCAACAGCTTGTCCTGCATGAACTTTTGACTTTGCATCCTGTTTTAAATATTCATTATCTTCTAATACTGGATTAGATTTTCTTTCTTCTCTAGTAACAACATGTACTTTCCGATCTTCTACCTTTACAATATTTTGATCACAAGATTCAAAGTGCAGGAGTTGATGTGATAACGGTATTCCCTGCCCTTCACCAGCAATATCCTGCTCATTTGCACTAGCTACTATTCCCGTCTTCACTTGTTTTAACGGACTACCTGTTTTTCTATTTTTTGATTTCCTTTTTTTACCGTACTCATCAGATTCTTTTAAAGTTCCTATTGAAAGTTGATCCGATGATCCTATCATATCCTTTGATATAGGACTAGATTTCCTCCTCTTCTCTTTAGTAGCAACACATACTCTACGATCTTCTGCCTTTACAATATCTTGATCACAAGATTCAGGATGCAAATCAGAGAGTTGCTGTGACAATGGCATCTCCTGCTCCTCACTAGCAATATCCTGCTTATTTGTACCAACTACTATTACCGTCTTTACTTGTTTTAACGGACTACCTGTTTTTCTATTTTTTGATTTCCTTTTTTTACCGTACTCATCAGATTCTTTTAAAGTTCCTGTTGAAAGTTGATCCGATGATCTTATCATATCCTTTGATACAGGACTAGATTTCCTCTTCTTTTTTTTAGTAACAACACCCACTCTACGATCTTCTGCCTTTATAATATCTTGACAAGATTCAGGATGCAAATTAGGGAATTGCTGTGACAACGGCATCTCCTGCTCTTCACCAGCAATATCCTGCTCATTTACACCAACTACTATCCCCGTCCTCACTTGCTTTAACTGATATGTCTTTCTACTTCTTAATTCTCTCTGCTTATTGTATTTACCAGATGATTTCGATAACTTTCTCTTTTCACCATTATTCATCAACCTTATCATAGCAACAACAGCCGCAGCTGCAGCAACCACAGGAATTATCATAGAAAGTACCTTTTATTTATTAATACATATTTTAAGAAATATTTAATTTAATTTATAATAATATTAATATATCTTCAACATTTCATCAAGAAATTAAACTTTTTTACTAATTATATAAATAATTAATAATATAGCCCTACTTTCTGGTTTTTAAAATATGAAGAAAGTCATAATAAACTTGCTAAGTAAGCAGTAATATTGAAATGTATCAAAATTATGCAATTAGTAATAATGTACAGAATTATTACCTACAGTTTTTACACTTTATAGGATATTGATAAATATATACAGTTAATAACATGTTAGATACATTTTAAGTACTAACATCCAAAACCAACAATACATTAAAATTTATGGTATAGGAAAAGGTACATTTGGTCTAATAGTATTTTGTCATCTATCAGATTACGATATATTTTGGGTCTTTTTTTAAAAAGAAATCTTGTCGTTGGACTTGATAGCAACCTCATTACATAACGTAGTATATCATCAAAAAAACAGTAAAACCATAGTGCGTCGATACAATATTGTATTTTCTTCCTAATTGTTTTACTACACATTCGAAGCATATTTTTGGCTACAAGATCATCCTTTTTACTCAAATTTCTTTTGAAATCTTTATTAGCTATTGGTTGAACAACCAAACCAGTTTTTACAATATCACCAACAGGAATAGAAGAAGCAACATCAAATACTTTTTCCTACTTCGCTTCCTTCTTTTCAAGCCTTTCTAGAAACAGATACTTCTATGTTAGTTTTTTTAGCACTACCTACTCTTGTTTGAAACAAGTTCTAGTACCAGAAACCTTTGGCTTTACACCTCCCTTAAATATCTACTTTCTCAACTTTCTGCTTGAGTAACAACTCGTCCAGAACTTGCAACACAAAAATCTTTCTTTTTCCTTACATAACCAATATCACCCAAACTCGTCTTATGATCTTCTAATGGTCTAACCTTGAGGCCTTTTAATGCTAACTCACCTTCAGACTCTTGTGAATAGTGATTTCAGTATATCTTCCGTACAGAAGTAGGCTTCTTTTCTTCTTTTTTCCTTAGTAACATTACACTCTGTTTTCTATCCCTACAGCTTGACTTCCATGCACTTTTGACCTTGCACACTCTTTTAAATATTAACCTTCTAAATTTTTTGTGTGAACAACAGTTAGTTCAGAGTTATAAGTAGCCTCTTCTTTTTTCGCATAACCAACATTATGTACACCATCTACATCACGACTTCCCAATGTACCAAGAGTATATTAACTCTTGAGACTTTTTAACACTAACTTTTTTCAAGAGGTCTTCTTAAAGAGCGGCCCGATAGTTTTTCTATATCTTCTGATACAAAACTAGATTTTTCTTCTTTCTCAGAAACATCTTGCCCATTTACATCAACCAATGCCTTTTCACTCTCACTTGCCTTTTTATTCTTCGATTTACCAGACTTCTAAGATGATTTTGACGCTCCTTTTGCAGTCCTACACCATTCATTAACGTTATCACAACAACAACAGCTGCAGCAACAGTAGTAACCACAGGAATTATCATAACAACACACTTACTTGATAATGAAAGTTTAAAAAATTAAATTCTTCATAATTAACATTATTATATTCTCAATATTTTCACAAGAATACAATAATTACTACTAGACATATGGAGAGCTACTTAATAATATACTGCCCTAACTTTAAAAATTTTTTTAAAGTCTAAAACAAACAACAATTTCAACACTTATTCAACAATAAGTACAAAAATCTCTCACATGCTTATATTACTTATCACACACCTTTAAAATATTGTTAACATATATAAAGTCTGTAAACCTATAATGAACAAACCTGGCTATCAGGTCCTATTGTTTTATATTTACTACTTATTTTTGCCTGATATATTGAAATGTCTTCTCGTACTAGAAACCTTGTATGTCGATTCACCATGAATCTCTTTACAGAACTTACCATATTATTAACAAAAACACTAAAGTCCATTTTATTTCTTTTAACATGATCATCAATGATCTCAGCAATGTCCTTACTACATACTTTCAACATTCTAGATGGAACATTTAATCCAGCTACCGCACACGCAGTATTTTTATCAGTTGGAATATACATATGTCTTAATGCTTTTCGCATTGCATAACAGTAGCCACCAAAAATTCTAGCACGAAAAATAAACTGTTTTACATCTTTTCCTTCAGACAAGTCTTTTTCCATTTTCTCTATATTCATACCCTCAACAACCATATGTTTAGACTTACCAAGTACATGATACATTTGTCCAAACTGTAAAGCACAAGATAACTCTACCAAACTACACAAAGTTTTAGATTGTTCATCATCAACTGATGCATGCATAAATTCACAGTATAGGCTTAACACTTCACTGTAAAAAATACTATCATGTAGCTCAAAAACTTCAGCGTCATAACCTTTAGTACACATAGCAAGATTATATCGCAGTTCTTGTGACATTGTTATACAGTCAATACGTTTTTTACTCAAAATCTGAATAAGTAAGTTATCTACAAGACTTGGATTACGAAAATGACTTGCACAGTACTTCAGGCTATCACTAACATAAAACTTACAAAGTCTACTCATCAGATGATCTAGCATTACCATTTTCATTAAAAAGGTACATAGATCTATATTGTTAGTTATTTTTAATAGAAGATCTCGAATTTCAGGCTTTAGTAAAAGCTTTCCATTTTTCACAAAAAACATATAATTTAGTGAGTCATGAACATATGCCATATGCATTTTTGCAAAATCCCATATTTTCTCTTCTCTAAATTGCTGTATAGCAAGACTATAGCCAGCTTTAGAACCATATGACAAATGTTTGTAAATAACAGGACGACTAACAATGTGCTGAGCAGGCACAACCTGCACTGGAATTAATACTTGAGGAACAGGTTGTAAGTCATCATTTACTGATTTACCACTAGTACTAAGAACAATAACATCATCAGGATCTTTTGACTGCTTCTTTTCACTAGATATTCCAACTTTACCTTTTTCAGCATAACTTAATACAGCAGATCGAGCAACAGCTGCCTCCTTTTCTTTACTAGATATCCCAATTCTAACTTTTTCAGCATAGCTTAAAGAAGGTCGAGCAACAGTATCCCCTTCAGTAGGGCTTTTTAACACACCAGGAACACTACCTGTCTTAGTGTCTTCCAATACTATTTTCTTTAGGGGTTTCCTTGAAGGTTGATCTGATGGTTTTACTACACTTTCTGATATAGAACTAGATTTAATCTCTTCTTGTACTTTTAAAGGCTGAATACCAGAAACTTTTGGCTTTGCCCCTTCCCTTAAATACTTACTTTCTAGATCTTCCTTCTGAACAACATATCCCTCTTGACTTCCCTCCTGACTAACCGTATGAGGACTTTTTTTCTCCTTTACACCACTACTAGCTTTTTCAGAACAAATTAATTCAGTAGGTTGACTAACAGCTGCCTCCTTTTCTTTACTAGATATCCCAATTCTAACTTTTTCAGCATAGCTTAAAGAAGGTCGAGCAACAGTATCCCCTTCAATAGGGCTTTTTAACACACCAGGAACACTACCTGCCTTGGAGTCTCCCAATACTAATTTCTTTAGGGATTTTCTTGAAGGTTGATCTGACAGTTTTACCACACTCTCTGATATAGAACTAGATTTACTCTCTTCTTTTACTTTTATAGGTTGAATACCAGAAACTTTTGGCTTTACCTCCTCCCCTAAATACTTACTCCCCGGATCTCCCTTCTGAACAACATATCCCTCTTGACTAACCGCATGAGGACCTTTTTTCCCCTTTACACTACTACTAGCTTTTTCAGAACAACTTAATGTAATAGGTTGACCAACAGCTTTCCCCTTTTCTTTACTAGATATCCCAATCCTAGCTCTTTCAGCATAACTTAACATAGTAGGCTGACCAGTAATTGGTCCACCAGTAATATCAACTTGAACTTTTTCACTAGAACCTTTAAAGCCACTATAAAAGTCTCTTAACACTAACTTCTTTTTAACAGCTTTTTTCTGAGATTGATCCCCAGACTTTACGTCTTCTTTTTTCTTAACAACCTGCTCCTCCGTTTGCACAATGTCTTGATTAGAAGACTCAAATTGAGAATCAGAGGGCAGTTGTACTATTTCTTCCTGTTGAACAGTAGGAGCCTGCTCACCAGCACTAGTTACTGGTTCTAGACTCTTCTGTACCTGACTACTTGTCTTACTACTTTTTGCCCTTCCTTTTTTACCAGATGACTTCGATGCTGCTTTTTTAATTTCATCACCACTCATCATCATGACTACAGCAATAGCAGCTGCAGTAACAACAGCAACTATAGAGAATAACATAATAACACACTTAATCTATATGATTGGAAAAAGAATTTATTAAATTTTTATCAATATATTATCATATTTTAACACTTTTTACAAGAAACAATAGCGCTTTTTACACCAATTATGATGCAACAGGAACTACCTAATAAAATGAAATAACACTATTCTAATTCACCAATTACAGGAATTTACAAAAAATCCCCTGAATTCTTAAAAACAGCAATCTTAAAACATATTACGATCAAACACACAAATGAATAACACAATAAAAATTATAAAAGTATTTTCTATAAAAACTTATTTACATAGTCATCACTTTTATGATTTATATTAAGATCTAACCCACAACTTTCACACATGCTTTATTGCCTGAATTCTTACAAACAGTCATTCTAAAATATATTACGATCAAACGCACAAATGAATAACACAATGAAAATTATAAAAGCATTTTCTACAAAAACTTATTTACATAGTCATCACTTTTATGATTTATATTAAGATCTAATCCACAACTTTCACACATGCTTTATTGCCTGAATTCTTACAAACAGTAACTTTAAAACATATTAAAATTAAATGCATACATGAATAACGGTATTTTCTACAAAAACTCACTTACATTAATTATTACTTTTATGATCCTATTAAGATCTAATATACAACCCTAATACATGCTTTATTGACTGTACAACCAAATAAAAACAAATGGAGTTTTACCTTTGTGGCCCTTTCTCCTCTTTAGAACTACGCATTACCTGATTATATATGCCCTCATATCCTGCTATCTCATCTTCACAAGCCATTACATTATATCTATCCACTGCCGCACAAACACGTGCAGCACAATCTCCCATAATAACATGAAATCCCATATTACCAGAAGCCATATTCCTTTCAACCACACCATAAAAATGTTCAGAACACCGTTCCACAACTATTTTCGGCATAGCAAGACCACCCACATTTTTCACACCATTATCATTTACACTATACATATATGTCATACAATTCAAAAGACCATAACACACTAGTCCAAGCTGTCCACAACAATGTCTTGTTGATCCCATATTTTCTACTACTGAAAAAAAGCTCATGTTATCTATATTCACGCCTTGCATTTTTGTAAAACTTTTATAATTATTATACACAGTACCCAACAGTTGTGCAGCACACACTATCACACAGTCTAATACATCAACTGGACATTCTGGATCACTAACTCTAGCAGAAACAAGATTACACAACAATCGTAACACATGACGATAAAAACCAGGCGGATGGGGCACAGTATTTTTTGAAACATAGCTAGTATAACTATTAGAAAACACACCAGCTATTTTAGTAATAGATAGCTCTGTATCTTGTGCATATATAACGATATCTTGCACACATTCTTCTAATACTTGATCATCTATCTCGTTATAGAATAAGCTATGATAGAATTTAATAATATTGGTCACTGACATACAATGCCCAAGGCAAGCAACTTTAAAAATAAGAATGCAGAATTCAGGATTTTCTATTCTATTGCCTATAAAAGATAGTAGATCTTTCTTTAGACGTACAACACCACACTCCAAACAAAACATTTTTCTAACTATAAAGCGAGCATGTTGTAAATGCATATCTGTAAAATCCCAGAGCTGTAATCTATATTCTTCTTGTAACACACGATATTTTCGACCAGATAACCTTTTTGATTTACTCCCCCTACCAAACTTCGGAAAATACGCTACATTAAAAACACTTGAGCCTTTAGATACTAACACACTTTCGAGACCCGTACTAACTTGACTACCTCCTACCTCTACAGCACCTGAAGCTTCATCACCTTGAATTTGCAACCTTGCAAATCCTTGCTCAACATCACCTGCACTACCTTCAACTACACCCTTACTTACAACAGCGTCATCTTTTTTATGCTGTACACGTTGCAATATTCTCACAGGATATTGCGGTGTATACATTTTAGGAAAACCAGGCTCTCGCATTGTTAAAGCCTCTGCTCTTTGTAGTGAATCTTTATCAGTTCCAGCATCAGACTGTTGAGATTGTAGACGTTGCTGTTCTTCTTCAAGTCGCGCAAACCTAGGAATAAAAGGTTTGGTACTAGGCTTTGATGGCTTAACCTTAGCAACATGTTTTTTCTCTGGTTCACAAGCTTCTCTTTTTCTTACTACACTTTCACTAGTTCCAGCATCAGACTGTTGAGATTGTAGACGTTGCTGTTCTTCTTCAAGTCGCGCAAACCTAGGAATAAAAGGTTTGGTACTAGGCTTTGATGGCTTAACCTTAGCAACATGTTTTTTCTCTGGTTCACAAGCTTCTCTTTTTCTTACTACACTTTCACTAGTTCCAGCATCAGACTGTTGAGATTGTAGATGTTGCTGTTCTTCTTCAAGTCGCGCAAACCTAGGAATAAAAGGTTTGGTACTAGGCTTTGATGGCTTAACCTTAGCAACATGTTTTTTCTCTGGTTCACAAGCTTCTCTTTTTCTTACTACACTTTCACTAGTTCCAGCATCAGACTGTTGAGATTGTAGATGTTGCTGTTCTTCTTCAAGTCGCGCAAACCTAGGAATAAAAGGTACTCTTACACGATAAGGTACTCTTACACGATATTTATCTTTTTTTGAAGACTGAGTTTCTACTTCCTCAGTAGTAGATACTACAGGAACCGTTGCCTGACGCATAGAGCCCTGAGCACGTTTTTTTGGCTTTGCACCCTGACGTAAATATTGATCTTGTAACTCAGATGATAGTGTATCACTATCACCAGTTTCAGGCTTTAACTGACTAGATTCATATGTACCAGGTACATGTTGCAATCCAGACGCTCCATCTACTCCCCCCACCCCCTTAGCTTTCTCTTGACCATCATCAGACCCATGTTGTATATCTTTTTTTTCTTCTACCTTTGTGTCAGATGAAGCTCCTACATCTTGCTCTTTAGCTTGTTCTTGGCTTGATTTCTCAGCTTGTCGTGTCCTTCTTCTATTAGGCCTTGCCTTCTGCTCTTCCTCTTGTTCTTTTTTACCACTTTATCAGAACCAGCCATTAAACCAAATAATGCTGTAGCACCACCAACAATAGAAGTAATAACAATAAATAGTTCAAACACAATATATTATAAAACTCGTAATAAACACAAGTATAACACTAATACAACTCATAGTTTAACTAATTTTTTTAACATATTACTTTACATATAAACTATATTAGGGAAACTATAATTCCTATCTATTAAGAAATCACAGCTTTACACTACTACAATCATAAGTCTACTTATTCTATCTTATCTTCGTCAAAGACATATAAAAATTACAGTAATATAGCCATAACCAAAACAACTTTGAGTATTTTAAAACACTATTCATTTCTGAATTCCAATAAGATTTATTGATACTAAATCCCTAAAATATAGAGTAGCAATTCAGTTTATAATCCTCTAGCTTGATCTTTTTCACAGAGCATATTACTTCATCATACAACGCACAATATGCTTCTATGGCTTCCTCACAAGCAGCTACACTAGACATATTATATTATGAACAACACGTGAAGCTAAATCTTCTATAAGAACACTAAAATTCATACTATTATCGACTATACTTTGCTGAACCCTAGCAGCAAAATTTTCATCACATCTTTCTAATGTGATACGTGGCAATGGTATACTATCTACACATATTACTCCATCATCATTTATAGAATACATATATAGAAAGTTAGATAATAGAATATGACACTGCTAACCTCCTGGCATAATATCCTTTGCGATTTCGTATACTTCCACATCATTACACACAAATTTCTTGTATCTGATGTACCATCTGTTCATTTAGAAGACATCTATAATTATTACACGTAGTACCAAAGATCACAAAAACACTTACTATTGCTAAATCTAGTCCGTTGAAAATCCTGGATCACTCGATCTAAGAGAGGTAAGATTACACAACATCTGAAACAATTGTCGATAAAACCCTCCATGATGTATTCTACCAAACTTCATGGATGCACCATCTCATTCATTTAGAAGACATCTATAATTATTACACATAGTACTAAGCATCATAGAAACACTCACCATTGCTAAATCTAGTATTTCTGTTGAAAATTCTGGATCACTTGATCTAAGAGAGATAAGATTACACAACATCTGAAACAATTGTCGATAAAATCCTATATGATGTACTCGACCAAACTTCATGGATGATGTATTAGAAGGATTAGCTAATAAGCCACTTATCCGTTAAAGGTACAGATTATCCCCTTTGCATACAGAAAACAATCCGTGCAGTACACGTATTTAATGCTCCTGGGTTAGAGTACGCAGATGTACTATATATCAAGTTATGAGATAATTTAGGTACACATAATATTGCCGTACAATGAAAAATACAAGCACATTCAAGATTCCAATCAATAAGCCACTATTCTCTACTTTCTGTTGAAGAATAGATAGCATTTCTGGTCTTAAATGTAGAATACACCCGTACAGCAGAAGGTAATACGTAAAATATTCCTGTACAAACATCACAAATATACTTAAAATGTATTCCTTTAAAAAAACTAATATTTTTCTAAATTGTTCTTGCACAATATAATATCCTGGCCCATCATTCTTGGATTTCTTGCATAACCTCTATAAAAATTTGATAAGTGTTGCTGCACCCACAACAAGATCTGCAACTTTCAATACTTCTGCAGATTCTATACATCCACTAAGAGGAGGAATCTTAACTTCTCCAGTTTGCATCACAGAAACTCCTGCTGCTTCATCCTTTTTACACCATAGTATTGAAAAAAAATAAGGTAAATTAGCCCTCCTACAACACTATTCTTTATTAATGGCACTTTTGCACACTAACATCATTCATAACACATAAAGAACTATTCGCAGATAGCAACAACAGAATGTATTCTCTATCACAACAACATTATCATTAATCCTATAATCATTTATAGGTACGATAAGCAATCTGAATCAAATCCCACAGGTACATCAAATTCATAATCTGCTCAACAGAACTAGGTCAATACATAGCAATAATCTTTCTTATTCCCAAATATGTTTCAAAGTATTACTTACAAATCTCAGCTCAAATTTTTACGAGAAACTTAATTGCAAATATAATGAATGTATCCCAACTTACATATACACCTGTATTTCTGTAAATTTTTTTCTCTGAACAATATGACTGAACAACTATGGCCTATACACATTAATAATAAACAGCACAACAAAGTAAAAAATAAGGTAAGATAAATATTATTGTAGAAATAGACTTTGCCAATCAAAAAAGGGGCATGAATTTAAGAAAAACTTATAAACTGTTTATATCAACATTAAAAATGGTTTCTCTAGATAAGATTTAAAGCAATTTAAAAATTTTGCCGCTAGTACACCATCAATAACTCTATGGTCTACAGATAATGTTACTGTCACAACATTTGAAATACATATTTGCTCATTAACAACCATTGCTCGTTTTTCAGAGCATCCAACAGACATTATACAAGACTGTGGAGGATTAACAATTGCGTAGAATTCTTTAATACCAAACATACCAAGATTAGAAACAGTAAAACCTCCGCCTTGAAATTCTTCAGGTTTCAATTTTCCAGATTTAGCCTTACTAGCTAATGCTTTCACTTCTCTTGATATTTCTAACAAAGATTTCTTATCTGCACCAAAAATAATTGGTGTGATAAGTCCATTATCAATAGATACAGCAACAGAAATATCAATACTAGGAAATACAACTATCTTATCATCAGACCAAGATACATTAATTTCAGGAAATTTCTTAATACTCATGGCAACAGCTTTAATGATGAAATCATTCACTGTAACCTTAGTATCAGGATTTTCAGCATTTATTTCTAACCTTAATTTTAACAAACTATCCACAAGACAATCTATTGAAACGTAAAAGTGAGGAATTGTTTGTTTTGAATACACTAAACGTTCTGCTATTACTCTACGCATACTACTAATTTCAGTAAAAGAAGCATCCTCAGGAGAGTTAGCAATGTGACCATGCTGATTTATAACATCCAATATATCAGCTTTTATAATCCTACCGTACGGGCCTGTTCCTTTTACCAAATTTACATCAACACCAAGGTTCGAAGCAATTTTTTTTGCTAAAGGACTCACCTTAACTCTTTCAGAAGAATTAGATGAATTAACCAATACTTCGCTAGCATTCACAATTTGTTGATTCATTTGCAATACAACTGACTCATCTTGAGCAGGTTGACTATCTTGTAACGCAACTAACTCATTTTTTACAACATTATCACCTTTTTCATATGAATGAACTTTAGCTAAATCCTGTTCATCTACAGCAATCAATGCTATCAATTGATTTACCTCTATATTTTTGCTTCCTTCAGCAAAAAAAATTTTACCCATGATACCATCTTCATCTGTATACTCACATTCCATAACAGCTTTATCAGTTTCTATATCAGCTATTACATCACCTGATTTTACTACATCCCCTTCTGCTTTATACCACTTTCTTATAGTGCCACTTTTCATAGTTGGAGAAAGAGCAGGCATCAATACTTCTATTGGCATTACTTAATATCAAAAAATCATTTTATAAACCATTACAGTATTAAACATTCATTGTCAATTCAATTATAGACATTGCTCTCTTCTAAAGAACAGAAAAACACTTATTTCAGGCATCTTATTCTTAATCACAAAACATTAAATTTTAAAAATTATCTCCTTCTACAATAACTCCATCACCTACTAATATACACATTAATACCCTTAATCTCATGATACAACGAATCAACTATTAAACATTTTTAGTAACATCTTACTTGCATGGTTTTATTAATAACATCTCAATTATCAAAGTAGTAGGTAAGCTATTGTAAACATATTTTATTTCTTGTAGTAGGCAAAAAATTTGCTAATATTATTTATATTTGTTTAATGTGTAGAAACTTTGTGCTAGCCAACAACCGTATTCAGGACATTCTAGGATTCTATGAAAGTGAGAACCCAGGAGTAAAAGCAAATTTGATGAGAATGCTGTTACACGGTAAAGTAGCTGGCAGTGGGAAGTTGTTAATATTACCTGTAGACCAAGGAATGGAGCATGGACCAACTAAAAGTTTTTCAAAGAATCCTCAGTCTTATGACCCACACTATCATTTTCTATTAGCTATTGAAGGAGGGTTTAGTGCATACGCAGCTCCACTTGGTATGCTTGAAGCTGGAGCATCTACTTACGCTGGTCTGATACCTCTTATACTAAAACTAAATAGCTCTACACTGCTTTCCCCAAAGAACAGTTTCCCTGATCAAGTGGTAACTTCTTCTGTAAAAGATGCACTAAGGTTAGGATGTTCAGCTATAGGAATCACTATTTATCCAGGTTCCCACAATTTTTTCTCTATGGTTCGAGAAACAAGAGAGCTAATTGCAGAAGCAAAAGCAGCAGGTTTAGCAGTTGTAATATGGTCATACCCACGTGGAAATGATATTTCAAAACAAGGAGAAACAGCAGTAGACATAGTAGCTTATGCTGCACACATTGCAGCATCGCTTGGAGCAAACATTATAAAGGTTAAATTACCAACAAGTAATATAGAAAGAGATTCTATACCTTATGATATTACATCTTTAAAACAAAGGATAGAGTATATAAAATTATCTTGCTTTTCAGGAAGAAGATTGGTTGTTTTTTCAGGTGGAGAAGCAAAAACCGACGAAGAATTATTGCAAGAAATACAATCAATAAAATTAGGTGGAGGAGATGGATCAATTATAGGTCGTAATTCCTTTCAAAGACCAAAAAATGATGCCATATCAATGGTAGGAAAAATAGCAAAAATTTATCATAACTAGGCTAGGTGGCAGAATGGCGGATGCGCAGGACTGCAAATCCTTACATACCGGTTCGATTCCGGTCCTAGCCTCCAATAGCAAAAACTAATCGCTATAAGTTCCATTTATTAACAAGTTTTCATAAACTTACTTATCATTGAAGATTTTTAAAATGCTCAAAGTATATTTCTTTAAATAAAATACAACTTACCTATCGGAACCCTATGCTAAAAAACCAATATAATTCTTTAAAACCTTATCAATTCAAAATCTAACAAAGTTTATCCACCAAGCACACACCAAAGAATTACATATACCATCACCAGAACCAGATAGTAAAAAACTTCAAATACTAAAATTCATTATTTTCACACACATAATACAACGGGTATTTCAGATCAAATTTTTCTATAGTCACAAAACAAGATACTACACCTAACAATTTTGCTAAACATTAAAAAGCTTTTTTACTTAGGAAAAAAGTTGTTCTGTACTACTAAAATCTAGGTTTTGTTAATATCATTAGATAAAGAAGTTGTTGCTATAAATATTGAAGAATATGTCCCAACAGCTATACCAAAGAATACAATTATGCTTAATTCTCTAACTGTACCCTGACATAACAACATTAAAGGGACAGACGCTAGCATAGTGGTACCAGATGTCAATATTGTCCTTGATAAAGTAGCGTTAATACTGATATTAATGACATCAGACAGTTTTTTTTGCAGTTTCTTTTTAAGCAATTCCCTAATCCTGTCATATATTACCACAGAATCATTTACTGAATAACCGATAACTGTTAAGATTGCTGCAGTTGAAGAAAGATTAAATTCAATATTACATAAACTAACCAACCCCAATGTTAATACAACATCATGTATCAGAGCCAAAACACCACCTAATGCAAATCTCCACTGAAATCTTACCCACAAATACAAAAACATTCCTAATAATGAAAATATTATTGCACACAATCCTTCAAAAATCTGTTTATACCCTACTTGTGGTCCAACATAATCTATTTTTAAATAAGTTACTTCACCCAATATTTTATTTAACACTCCTTTTATTTTCTCAACAGTATCCGATTGATCTGAATCTTTTTCATTTTTAAAACGAACCATCAGTTCTCTATCATTATTTTTAAAACCTTGAACAGAAAAACCTACAAAACCATTTTCCTGCAGTTTTAAATTAACACTCTTAACATCTACTTGATCTGCACGAAGTTCAATTATTATACCACCTGCAAAATCTGTACCAAAGCATATGCCTTTTAATAAAACAAGTAATATTGAAATAAGCATGAGGACGCCACTACAAGATAGAGCACATATCCTATATTTAGAAAAGTCTATATTTATATCACTAAGAAAAACCACGACTAAAAAACTATCAAATTCACTTACTAAGCCTATGTTATTTCTAGCACTTATTCAAGAAAAAACACCTTTTCATAATGTAACAAACATTAAGATATATACACAACCATTTTCCCTTCATTAAAAATTTAATATACTAATCACCATTGGTAATCTCTATTATACAATACTTCTGTCACAACATTAGGCTGCAGATATAGCAAAACCCAACCTTAATCAAAAAGCATTATACTTTTTATAATATAGATACAAATGTCCGCGAAGACAAATAAATGCATTAAACATAATAGAATTATCTTTCTCTATATAAAAAACTTTATATACTAAACTGATTTTACTGACAATATCACCATACATGTTTACAAAAAAGAATTACAAGCGCGTTATTTATAACATTGTAGGGTACTTAGGAGAAATATTAATAATCTGGTTTTTAAAATGTAAAGGATATTATATCATAAAACATCGATATAAATGCATTCTAGGAGAAATAGATATCATTGCCTGTAAAAATAAATATTTAGCTTTTATAGAAGTTAAAACCAGTATATTTGGATCAGAAATTCCTATTACTAATAAACAACAAAGATCAATTATTAAAGCAGCAAAATCCTTCATTACTTATCATACAAAATTTGAAGAATACAATATAAGATTTGACTTATACTTTTTTTCACTTTCAAAAGGATTAATACACATTCCTCACGCTTGGCAAGAATTTTAATTTTGCTTATTCATTATTTTAAACCTACACAAAACATCAACCAACGCTTGGGTTAATTTATCTATCATTTCATCTGTATGATAAGGTGTTGGAGTAATCCTTAATCTCTCTGTACCTACAGGCACAGTAGGATAATTAATAGATTGTATATATATCCTATATTCCTTAAGTAACACTCGTGAAATCTCTGTACAAGCCACTGAATCACCTATAATTACAGGAATTATATGTGTATCCGTTTTGACAAAGTCAATACCAGCCTTAGAAAAAGATTCTTTTACTTTGTTAACAACCTCACGTTGCTTTTCTCTCTCAATAGAACTATTCTTTAAATGCTCAACACTTATTCTAGCAGATGATGCAATAAGAGGTGATAATGCTGTAGTAAAAATAAAACCAGGAGCAAAGCTTCTGACAACATCTACCACATTTTTTGATCCAGTAATATATCCACCCATAACTCCAAAAGCTTTGGAAAGAGTTCCTTGAATAATTGTCACTCTATCAGATATATTTTCTTGTTCTGATATACCTCCTCCACGACTTCCATACATACCAACTGCATGTACTTCATCTAAATAAGTTATTGCATTATATTTATCAGCTAAATCACAAATTTTTGCAATTGGAGCTATATCTCCATCCATAGAATACAAGGATTCAAATATTATGATCTTAGGTACAGATATATCAACAGATTTTAACAAAGTCTCAAGGTGATTAAGATCATTGTGCCTAAATATATGCTTTGCTCTATTAGTAGATCTAATACCTTCTATCATAGAAGAATGATTTTTCTCATCTGAAAAAACTACAATATCTGGTATTACAGAAAGCACTGTACTAATAGTAGTCTGATTTGCAATATAGCCACACACAAAAGTCAGAGCAGCTGGTTTTTTATGTAAATCTGCTAATGATTTTTCAAGCTCAATAATCTCCTTTGTAGTGCCAGAGATATTCCGTGTACCACCAGCACCTACACTACTACTATAATTTTTGATAGCAAGAATCATATGTTCATTTTGTCCCATACCCAAATAATCATTGCTACACCATAGAGTAACTACGTTATTTACATCACATTCTATAGCATAAGGAAACTGACCAGGAATACGTGAGAATCCTGTAAATTCTCTATATCGACCTTCATCTTTTATACGCTTAATCTTGCTACAAAATATCTCTTCATAATCTATCATAATTACCTCTATCCTATGTTTTAATATAAAACCCTATCAAAAATCACTCTCTAACATTACTTTTAAATGACGCTTCTTCCCACAACTTAATTTAACATAGGATGTATTGTAAAAGTCTTTTAAGGATAACTTATAATTCATATCTAATACAACCACATCATTAATCTTACATCCCTTATCATTAATCAGTCTTCTTGCACTACTACTACTTTTTTCCATTTCACACATTTGAAGTAATTTTATTATAGGCAACCCTAATTCTACATCATATTTCTTTACATAAAAAACTGATAATCCAGAATCATCATTGCACTCAAAAACTTTAAGTGCATCATTAGCAACACTTTGAGCAATTTCTTCTCCATGACATATCCTAGTTGCTTCAGTAGCTAATATCTTCTTCGACTCATTAATCTCATGTCCTTGCAAAAGTTCTAAATTTCTTATTTCATTAAGCGATAATTCCGTAAATAACCTCAAAAAACGACCTACATCCTCATCCTTAACATTACGAAAATATTGCCAATAATCTACAGGACTATACATATTTCCATCAAGCCACACTGCACCTTGTGCAGTCTTACCCATCTTCTCACCTGAGCTTGTAAGTAGTAAATTAGTAGTAAGACCAAAAAGCTCTGGTAATCTTAACTTTCTGCCTAATTCTACTCCACTAACAATATTACCCCATTGATCAGATCCACCTATTTGTAATAAACAATTATACCGTCGATTTAATTCAACAAAATCATATGATTGTAATAACATGTAATTAAACTCTAGAAAGCTAAGATTTTGTTCTCTTTCTAAACGCAACCTTACACTATCAAAAGTCAACATATTGTTAACAGAAAAATGTTTACCTATATCTCTTAAAAATTCTATATAATTTAAACCATTTAACCATTCAGCATTACGTACTAACAATGCATCATGAGGTCCATCACCAAATACAATAAATTTCTTTAATACCTCATAGATACCTAATGCATTTTCCTCAATTTCACTAGCAGATAACATAGCTCGAGATTTATCTTTACCAGAAGGATCACCTATCTTAGTTGTACCATCTCCCAGTAGTATTATTGGTTTGTGACCAAATTTTTGAAGGTGCCTTAAAATCATAACTTGTATTAAACTACCAACATGCAAACTTTTGGCAGTACAATCAAACCCGATATATGCATGTACACATTGTTGGCTCATTAATTGATCCAACATACTAATATTAGTGCATTGACTACAATACCCTCGAGAATACAAAAAACTTAAGAATTGAGACTCTAACTTCATTTTAGAAACAGATCATTAAAAAAACAGTGATCCCGGCGCGAATTGAACGCGCGACCTGCTGATTAAAAGTCAGACGCTCTACCGACTGAGCTACGGGATCTCAATCAAAGGTATAAAATTACAATGCATATATTGAATCACCTTCCTGAAATTAAGTAAAGATTTTTCTTGAAGATAATCACTCAATTAAATACATAGCATTCTAACTAATTCCCTAACAAATTATAAATCATGATGTTGCAAAACCATAAGAAACTTGATATCCTATTTGTTTTTAAGCTTGGTAATTTCATCATGTTCCTTTCTATAGAGGATACTTTAAACTACATAAAAAAAAATGCAATAAATTTTATTGATCTAAGGTTTACAGATTCTAATGGTAAATGGCATCACATAACACGTAGTGCAGAAACTATAAATGCACAAGTGCTTTTAGCAGGAGTTAACTTTGATAGTTCATCAATTCCTGGGTGGCAATCAATAGAAAAATCAGACATGATATTACTACCAGATGTTAGTACAGCTTTCATGGATCCATTTTCTGCTCAATCAACATTGGTTATATTGTGTAATATAGTAGATCCTTATAAGCAATCTCAGTACTCTAAAGATCCACGGTATATAGCACAAAAAGCATATAAATATATGCTATCTACAGGTATTGCTGATAAGTGTTATTTCGGCCCAGAAGTAGAGTTCTTTATATTTGATAACGCACAGTTTTATGCAGGAATGTATAACTCTTACTTCAAAATAGATTCTGCAGAACACGATATTTTATTTCAAAAAAGAGAATTTTCCAACAATAGCCATCGCCCAAAAGTTAAAGGTGGTTATATGCCTACTCCTCCTATTGATTCGTTACATGACATTCGATCAGAAATGTTAACAATGTTCAAAGAAGTAGGTATTATACCTTTAATACATCACCATGAAGTTGCTGCATCACAATGTGAAGTTGGATTTCAACATGATGAATTACTACTCAGTGCAGACAATGTGCAAAAGTGTAAGTATATAGTACATGGAGTTGCATCATCTTATGGTAAAACTGCAACCTTTATGCCAAAACCAGTTATAAAAGATAACGGTAGCGGTATGCATTGTCATCAATCTTTGTGGAAAGACAACGTTAACATTTTTGTCAATCCTGATGGTAGTATATCAGAAACCTGTTTATACTACATAGGTGGAATTATTAAATATGGAAAAGCTATTAATGCATTCACAAATCCTTCAACAAATAGTTATAAAAGGTTAGTACCTCATTTTGAAGCTCCAACTTGGTTGACTTATTCATATGAAAACAGATCTTCTGCCATCCGCATACCGTATGTACCAAAAAATGACCTCAATGCTAAAAGAATAGAAGCACGGTTCCCAGATCCACTGGCAAATCCATACCTATGTTTCTCTGCACAGCTAATGGCTGGGTTATACGGAATACAAAATAAAATTCATCCTGGACCAGCAATAGACAAAAATCTGTACTCACTAGATAAGGAGGAGCTACAACAATTCACTTCTGTAGCAAGCTCTCTTGAAGAGGCACTGGACTCCCTAGATAATAATAGAGAATTTCTGCTAGTAGGAGATGTGTTTACCAATGATCAAATTGATGCATATATAAATCTCAAAATGCTAGAAGTAAAGGACCTACAGCTGCATCCACACCCTATCGAATTTATAAATTACTATAGCTCTTAAGCAACTCAACACTACACTGCTTACAGCTGTTTTATATATTACACTCGCTTAAAATAAAATCTGGGCGTAAATACAATATAGTGAGTTTATTACCTACTACTATATTTGTATTTATTCCTTCATGATGTATACTCAGATAAAAATAAAAACCAACTCAATAACACAGTACATAAAAATTCTGGAGACTTATTAAACATGACAAATGACTTTAGTAATACATTTCTACAATTAAAATCACTAGTTCAACAAGATTTAGATTCAATGGAATCTTTAATTTTACATCAAAATAATAAACATATCACTTTAATCACAGAAATCGTACAACACTTAATTAAATCCGGAGGTAAAAGAATACGTCCTATAATTTTTTTTATCATATGCAAGATGCTAAATTGTAACAACGAAAATAAAGTACCAATTGCAGCAGCTATTGAGCTGATACACAACGCTACATTGTTACATGACGACGTGATAGACGAAAGTGAACTAAGAAGAGGAGAAAAAACATCTAATGTTATATGGGGAAACAAAGCAAGTATCCTAGTAGGAGATTTTTTACTCGCAATATCCTTTCAATGGCTTATAAAATGTAAGAACCTGAATATATTATCCATACTATCTCAAGCATCTAAGGATGTCATAGTAGGAGAAGTACAACAAATGATATCTAGTCATAATATAAATATTTCTAAGGAAAAATATATAGAGATCATTTCTGCAAAAACAGCTGCTCTATTTAGCGCAACATGTGAATCCGCCGCCAATTTAGCCCAAACAAGTAATGAAGAAAAAGAAGCATTAAAAAACTTCGGAAATAATTTCGGCATTTCTTTTCAAATCATGGATGACATTTTAGACTATACAGCTTCAGGAGAACAATTTGGTAAAAAATTAGGAAATGACCTTTTAACAGGCAAAACCACCTTACCTGTTATCATTGCGTATCAAAATGCAACGTCAAAAGAAAAAAAATTCTGGGATCAAATATCTGTCAATCCAAACCTAGAGCAGGCAATATCTTATATTAAAGTTCACAATGCGATTGAAAAATCAATAAGTATAGCAACAACTTACATAAATCAGGCAAAATCATGTTTAAATATTTTTGCAGAATCAAACTACAAAACACACCTAAACAAACTACTAGATTGTATTTTATATAGAGAATGCTAACATGGTTTTATAGAGGATATTCAAACCCAACAAACTTTTAATTCAACATAGGCAAAGTTTTAACCTTCTCTTCTTCTCTGACTAGTATCTGTTTCTTGAACATCTAAATGTGATAATAATATACTTCGTGCATACCCTTCTTCCTCGATTATTAGCTTCTTATCAGCAACATCAACATATTTAGCATATACAATACAAAATACACAAATACTCACAAAGAAAACCACAGATATCGCTGAAAATAATACAGATCTATATAAGCCTTGCTCAATACCTAAAATAGATCTTGTTTTAAAATGTAAAACGGTATTTAGAACACACAAAGCCATTAACATCATAACAACAAGCATACTTAAATACCTGTTGTTACCACGCTCATTTTCAATCTTTATGCATCTCATTCTAGAATCAGAGATCTCAGAAAACTTATAGGATATCAAGTCATACATACGCTTCACATGCGTATACAATACATGTCCATATCCACTTTTACCAACAACTCTATATTTATTTGAAAAACATAAATTCACACATAGTTCATGCTGTGAATCAATCCTACAATCATATATAGGTAATCTACTGCTTGCTTGGGAAAAATCTTGCAATAAAGCCTCAAGACGCTCATTGCCTATGTTGCTCATACTAGCATTCATTATATCATATACAGTATGCCCTGCATTATTTCTTACTTCAAATATCTGCCGCAAAGGCACCATAGTGAGCAACAATTGATAAGTTCCTACACTCTCATCTACGTAAGCTTTAAGTTGTCTTGATAAGGCTTCATCATTTCTTCTAATTGACATAACTCTTTCTCTCATCTGAGAAAGAGGCAACCCACGATCTACAACCTCCTTTAAAGCATTCATATTCTCTCTATATGTAATGTTATAAGATGACAGTATTTTTGCAAAATTAACAAAATATACATATGACATAATATGTAATGGAGTATCTCCATAGCAATTCTGTTGTGTCATCATTGCAGGAAAATTTTTTACTAAATACTTTAAAATTTGATAATTCATGTATGGAGCACATGCTGCATAATGCATTAGATTATTGCGAGATGCATCCACCTCATTAACTATTGAAACCCGTTCATATATTGATGGCTGTATCATCTCACACAAAAAACTTTCTTGCCTTTCCGGACTACACATGTTTACAGCATAATGCATAGAATTCCTACCTTGACCATCCAACTTATATCGGCCAAACTTCATCAAGAATGTTTTTACCAATGAATACGCTAAATCTGTAAGTTGAGGATCATCCGTTAAGGAATATAACTTAACCAAAGCACTCATAGTATCAGGAGCAATAGAATCATGAGATTCATTTGTACAAGACAAGTATTCAGAAACTTGTTCAGGCGAAACCTTACCCTCCACAACAGCTGTATTAAGTTTATCAGCCAATATTTCCACAGCTTGTATTACATACTGAAACATTTGTAACCTGCGTTGTAGATTACTTTGCTGTGTAATATTTGAGTCTGTCTCCTCTTGCAGAGTTTCATTACCCAATGCACTTATTAAAGTTCTGCATACTCTATTAGAAATGGATTGGTATGCAGATCTTAACCTATCTCTAATTTCTCTTATTTCACTAACTTGAGAACCTACAGCTCCACTTTGATCTGAATTAGATTGCTCAATTGCATCCAACAAAACCCTTTTAAGGCGTTCTCTTATAGCACCACTAGAATCATTTTGAATACCAGATACATCATACAATGACATGATTAAATAATAAAATACCGAACCAAGTTCATCTTTTAACAAGAGGATGTCTTCTGCTTCTAAAGATTCCAACATGTTAATAAATGATGGATCAAAGTTTAATATTTTACTAAATATAAGGGGCTTAGTATACCTTGCTATAGCCATTCTACGCATTATTAACATACTAATACCCAACTATATAAAGCTACTACACATATAATAAAAATCATCATTCTATCTAACAATGAGACCAATCTTAACTCTAATTTCGACATATAAAGTTCCTAACATACTGATTATCTATATTTTTTATATCTTGCACAGATTCACATGCAACAATTTTTCCGTCATACAATACAGCTATTTTGCTTGCAATTTTAAAAGCACTATTAATATCATGGGTAATAGTAATAACTGTTAAATTAAATTCCTTGTGACATTTTATTATAATTTCATTCACAACATCAGACATTATCGGATCTAAGCCTGAAGTTGGTTCATCCAATATCATAATTTTAGGTTCACTAACAATAGCTCTAGCTAGTGCTATTCTCTTCTTCATACCTCCAGATAATTCAATAGGATACCTATCTAACACATCACTACTTAACCCAACCAAATTCAATCCAGAAGCAGCAATTTTCCTCGATAATTGTTTATCACGATTGAACCTATAATGTAAGTTAAAAGCAATATTTTCACACACTGTTAAACTATCAAACAACGCACAATTTTGAAATAAAACTCCAAAATTTTTAATCAAACTCTTATCATGTCTAATATCAACACCACTTACAATAACTTTACCAGAAGTAGGAGCTATTAACCCCAGTATTGTTTTCGTTAACACAGACTTTCCACTACCTGATTCTCCAACAATAACCAAAGATTCCCCATATGCAATATCAAGACTTATTCCCTTCAATACTTGATGTCCATGAAAGTCTATATGCAAATCAGATAAAGAAATATAATTCATAAAATCAACTACTATGAATAAAATACAGTAATAATATAATTGAATAAGATGATAAACATGGATGACACAACAACAACATAAGTAGTAGCCAATCCAACACCTCTAGCTCCACCACTACAATAATAGCCACTATAGCACCCCATAAAGGATATTATAAAGCCAAACACCGTAGCCTTAACCAAACCTAAAGCCACATCTTTAGCATGTAAAAATTTTATTACTCCTTTAATATACATTTCAGAAGTATACCCCAACTGATACGAGCCAACAATGTATCCACCATAAGCACCAATTAAATCAGCACACAAAATCAATATAGGCATAGCAACCATTGCAGAAATAATACGAGGAACGACTAAATATTTGAATGGATTAGTATCTAATGTAAACAAAGCATCTATTTGTTCAGTAATACGCATAGTACCTATTTCAGCAGCAATAGCTGCTCCCACACGTCCTGCAATAATCAGACCAATTAATACTGGCCCTAGTTCTCTTACGATCGCAACAACAACAACTCCTGAAACAAAATCACCTGAAACATTATTATGTATTATCAAAGAGTTCTGTAAAATTAAAACCGCACCAGTAAATATAGCAGTTATGCCAACTATAGGAAGTGAGAAAAAGAATATCTCTATAAACTGTTTTAATATAACCCCATAGTAATAAGGAGGCACAAAACAATTATATACAAACTTCACAAAAAAAATAAAAGAGTGTCCTACATTAAAAATGACATTTATTACATATCTACCAATAGTTTCTAACAACCAAAACGGCACCAAATGTAAACACAAAAATCGCATAATAATACACCAAATACTTTTAAGCAGCACACATAAATAAACTGTCTATCAATCCATTACAATCTACTGCTCGCAACAATAAAACCTTTTATTTTAACAGGTATAAAAATACTTACACTAATATCAATGCATTAAAAACTATAGTGTAACCCCTTTCAAATTTTACAATATTTACTCTAATTAATATATTAAAATAATATTTTAAGATTTAATAAAATATAACAAAAAACTTACTCTTATGAAATTATCATTTTATAAATTACAAACATCCAAAACAACTTTACAACACCAAACTCATAATTCAAAATTACGCTAGCAATCTATATTATACCTGCTAAGACTACATTATGTAATACACTAATATAAAAAATTTAAGATTTCATAAAATTACTCACATTAATATGACGTGTTACAATATAATAAAATTCTGTTTTATGATTATATCAAGACATTACATAATATCTTAACTTTTTAAACTGATAATTCGGACATACAAGAATTATACAGCATCAAAGGTAACTATTAACTCTATATTACAGTTACATATAAATACATAAGAAAAGGCTATAATATCATTAAAAGGAAAATACACATCAGCATTCAAAAAACTTCACTAACAAACCTAGAAAGAGGACTTAAGTTGTTGTACATAATCTAACATGTTATTTGCATTAAAAATTGCAGATCCAACAACTAAAATATCTGCACCAGCTTCAATTACACTTTTAGCATTCTTAATATTAACACCACCATCCACAGCTATTTTAGTTTTCAATGAATATTTTTCTATTAGATTACGAACACATGAAATTTTATCTAACTGAGATGTGATAAATTGTTGACCGCCAAAGCCAGGATTTACTGTCATAATCAACACAAGATCAAGCTCAAAAATAATATATTCTAAAATATTATAGTGAGATGTTGGAACAAGAGATAATCCAGCACTTTTCTTATAAGACTTAATCTTCTGTATTATACGATCTAAATGTATATCGGATTCTGCATGAATAGTAATCATATCTGCTCCTGCATCAACAAAAGCCTCTATATAATTACCAGGAGAATTAATCATGAGGTGCACATCAAATGGGATGGTTGTATATTTCTTTATTGCAGAAACAACAACAGGTCCTATAGTGATATTAGGCACAAAATTACCATCCATCACATCCACATGGATATAATCTACACCCGCATCTGTCAACATTTCCACTGACTTACCTAAATTAGCAAAATCTGCTGACAATATAGAACTAGAGACTTCTACAACTTTTCCTCGATTAAAACTATTTTTTTTCGTTAACACGTGAATCTTGATAATGAAATATATAACTTACAGTCTATTGAATTTCACATAATTTTCAAGTACGCAAAAAACAATCAACATTTTTAATCCTTTTCATAAAACTAATATCATACATATTGCAAATTTACCAAAAATCCCTTGCCTAAAGAAGTTACTTAAATTGTAAAAATAAAAACATATATAACCACTATACTAACTCTAAATTGAAAATATTAAAAAAGTGCTTTTCTGTAAAATTAACATTTTCTTTTTCAAGTGCACAAAATTCACTAAACCACACTACTCTACATTACATTTATCTAATAGTAACACTATACTCTTTATTCCCTATATCCTAGCTCAAATTTTTAACACAGCATTTTACATGTCTACAGTTCATAATAATATAAGTACCACACCAAATCAGTACAACCAAGCTTGTTTAACTACAGGAACTATAAACCAATCCAATTCCTTTCTGTACTCACAACTTTATAATACTGATTATTCCGCATCACTATTATATAACTGAGCTCATCATTTTTTACTATATGGAACTAAATCAGCCCAATTAGTTCCTATACGAATATCAACTTTTAATGGTACTGATAATTTAACAATACCTTCCATGACTTTTGTTATGACCTCCACCGCATAATCTACATACTCTTCTAAAATCTCAAACAATAGTTCATCATGCACTTGAAGTATAAGTGATCCATGTGTAATCTTATCAAACAAATGAATCATTGACATCTTTATTATATCAGCTGATGTTCCTTGTAAAGGAGCATTAATAGCTGCCCTCTCAGAAAAATTTCTAGCTGCAGCATTACTGCTATTAATATCTCTTATAAAACACTTTCTACCAAAAATAGTCCGTGTATAACCATAAGTTTTTGCATAAATTTTAATATTGTTCATATAAGACTGAATTTCCGGATAAGATTTAAAATAATTATCAATATATGCATTTGCTTCTGATCTAGAAATACCAAGCTGTTTAGCCAAACCAAATGCACTCATACCATAAATAATACCAAAATTTATTGATTTTGCTTTTCTCCTTAGATTTTTATCCAGGCTTTGAGTGCAAAATATTTGCTCTGCAGTTATCGAATGTATATCCTGATCTAAAAAAAATGCATCTTTAAATGCCTGTACACCAGCTATATGTGCCATTATTCGTAATTCTATTTGTGAATAATCAGCAGAAACTAACTTATATCCTTTTCGTGCAACAAATGCTCTCCTAATAGCATTTCCCTCTTCACTTCTAATTGGAATATTCTGCAAATTCGGATTACTTGAACTTAATCTTCCAGTAGCAGTCGATATCATAGAATAGAAAGTATGTATTCTACCGCTATTACTATTTATCTGTTTTCCTAAAGCATCAGTATAAGTACTTTTTAATTTTGTAAAATGACGCCACTGTAATATTTTATCCGCTATTTCAATTTCATTAAATACCAGATCATTTAAAACTTCAGCATCAGTACTATAACTACCTGAACTCAATTTCTTACTTTTTTTTATACCCATCTTATCAAATAAAACAGTTCCCAACTGCTTTGAAGATGCAATATTAAATTCTGTTCCTGCAAGCCTATATATTTCATTTTCTAGTACACTAACTTTTTCTGAAAAAGTAGATGATAATGTTTTTAAAATATCAATATCAATCAACATGCCTACCTTTTCCATGCTATCTAATACACGAATTAGCGGCTTCTCAACTCTCTCATAAATAGTATACAGTTGATTTACAAACAGATTTTTCTTTAACAACTTATGCAATAATAATAAAGTTATTGCTGTTTTTACATTAACAACATCCTGTTTAACATTATAGTTAATTATCTCTTGTAGTGAATGATCATGTACACTTGGGCTTAAAATATATGACATTATCATAATATCGTCAAATGCTACAATTTCCACATCAGGAATAACTTTTAATAATGTCTTTACATCATATATTACCTTTAACACATAATTTAAACCAAGTACTGGCTTAATAAGTTCTAGTGCATCAGTCACATGATCCTTGTCAATATAGAGTAAAATATCATCCTTATATGATAAAGAAACACTATCAATAACGTTATCAGCCATTTCCATATAAAATGCCATTATTCCTTCACCTTTACAGTTTTCAAGAAACACCTTAAGTGACTCAGTGGAGTAATGTATAACTTCACTACCACCCATAGTTTTATCACTACTACTGGCATTTTGATTAACAGTTGATGAGGTATTACCTACTTCGAAAAATTTATCAACCTTATTCATCGAAGATTGAAGTTCATGATGTATAACTTTATCACCACCCATAGTTTTATCACTACTACTGGCATTTTGATTAACAGCTGATGAAGCATTACCTACTTTGAAAAATTTATCAACCTCATTCATCGAAGATTGAGGTTCATGATGTATAACTTTATCACCACCCATAGTTTTATCACTACTACTGGTATTTTGATTAACAGCTGATGAGGCATTACCTACTTTGAAAAATTTATCAACCTTATTCATCAAAGATTGAAGTTCATATTTTTTTAAGAATTCTACTAACTCTTGTATTCCAGAGATCTGAAAACTATATTTTTCTATATCCCCACATATATCTACCTCATCACATAAAGTTACTAACTGACGGGATAATATTGCTTGGTCACTATATTGAGTAATAGACTCACGACACTTATTTGTTTTAACTTCATGTACATGTAGCAACAAATTATCTAACGATCCAAAATCATTAAGTAATTTTGCTGCTGTTTTGACACCAATACCTGGAATCCCAGGGACATTATCTGATGCATCACCTGTTAAAGACAAAAAATCCAACAACTGATTTGATGATATACCAAATTTACTTTGTACATCTTCTTCTTCAATATATTTATTTTTTATTGGGTCAAATATACAAATGTTATATTTTAAAAGTTGCAACAAATCCTTATCTGACGTTACAACCGTTACTTTAACACCTTGCAACTTACAATACTTCTTACTTAAAGTTGCTATAACATCATCAGCTTCGTACCCTACAACTTCTTCAGAAGCTATATTAAAAGCATTTACAGCTTCTCTTAACAATGAAAATTGAGGTATTAAGTCATCAGGAAGTTTAGGACGATTACCTTTATATTCTGGATATATATTATGACGAAAATTCTTACTACCAGTATCAAACACAACAACTAAATAATCTGTTACATGCTTCTCTATATACTTTAAAAAAATATTGATAAAACCATAAACCCCACCAATAGGTAATCCATAGGATGTTCTCAGATTTGGTAAAGCATAATATGCTCTAAAAAGCAACCCATAAGCATCTATAATTGTAAAAACACGCATTATTTTAACATGTTATATAAAACTACAAATTTTACACTTTACAACCCTGTTAGTATAGATAATTCCATAATCAAATGTATTATAAAAATTTTTAGTAATTTTTTTACGTACCTAAAACATAGCAAGGATCTGATACGATCACAATCACCAACATCTAAACAAAACCTCTTACACCCTCAATATTCAATAATATATTACAAAAAACATGTACACACACATACAATATAAAACTAATTAAGAAACGTTTTTTTGACAGCTAAATTATCTATTATTTAATAAAATAATATTAACATTCTTAGGTTAAGTACAATTATGGGTATACTAATATGACAACAAAAAACACTCCCAAAACACAAAAAGGAAAAAATACAACAACCAAACCCAAAACCAAAAAAGCAACTACTACAAGTACAAGTGAATTTGGAAGTACTAATACTAATGATACCGTTCAAGATACATCATTAACCGCACAAACCCATAGTACTAATACTACTACAAATAACAGTGAATTCTGGGATACTAATACCAACAATACTACCCAGACTACATCACCATCCACACAAACATCATATGGTACGGATCCTACGCTGAGTGATATGGATTTAATTAACCTTAAGAAAGTAGAATCCAATGAAACAGAAATCATATATGAATCAAATACTACAAAACAATCCAATTTTTTCAAAGATTTATGGTATTCACTCAAAGGGTATTTCTCATCAGCACAATAATTCAAGTTATTTTATACTCTACTTCACAACCAAATCAAAGCTTGTGTATACGTAAACACTTAATGGTGCAAAAAACTTCCACAATGATGCCTTGAACAGTAAGTATAAAGTATACACAAGCAAAAACTATTGACATCAAACATATTTTATGTTGAAATGCCCTTGTCTTGAGATTATCTCGTTTACATAAAAAGGCATTTTCCAGTGAAGACGTCAAGCAACAAGAAAAGCAAAAATTACATCTTATTATTTCTACTAATAATTCTAGTAGCAATATTGTTTTTCACATCAATAGTAAAAGTCAAATTCTAGAGCCAGGTTATAAAATGTATGAATAAAGCAAATATTTGTTCTTTTACAGATCTTAATTTACATACAAAAGAGGAACTAAGAACAATCTTAGACTATAGTTCTATAATCAAAAAAAAACCTAACCAATATAGCAAACACCTATTGAATAAAAATATAGCTTTAATATTTCTGCAGCCATCAACCCGTACAAGGATATCATTTGAAGTTGGAATAAACCAACTAGGTGGAAATGCTATTATTCTTAATGAAAAGGATACTCAATTGACAAGAGGAGAATCCATCTACGATACAGCTAAAGTTTTATCAAGATATGTTGATTTAATAGTAATAAGGATATTAGAACATAATTCTCTACTTGAATTAGACAAACACAGCACAGTTCCAGTCATTAATAGCCTCACACAACATAGTCACCCATGTCAAGTCTTAGCTGACATTATGACTTACGAAGAAAAGACAGGCCCTATAGAAAATGCTACAGTAAGTTGGATTGGAGATTTTAACAATATGCTAGTGTCTTGGATACATGCTGCAACAGTATTAAACTTCAAACTAAACATTTCAACTTTAGAATATTCAAAAAATCTTGATTTACTGCTTAAGTCAGCACAAGAGAAAGGTAATAATATCACATATGATGCAAATCCTCATAACATCATTTCAGACGCAGATATTATTACTACAGACTCTTGGATTTCAATGGGTTATGAAAATAATATCAAAACCGAGTTTTTCAAATACCAAGTTAATGCCAAACTTCTTGAAAAAGCTAAACCTAACTACATGTTTTTACATTGTTTACCAGCACACAGAGGAGAAGAAGTAACATCTGAAATAATAGATGGACCAAATTCATATATATTTGATGAAGCAGAAAATAGATTACATATTCAAAAGGCAATCATGTTATGGTGTTTAAATCTGCTATAACACAAACTTGCATGTCACACATCTTCAGAGTTCATACACCTCTCAAATAAATTTTTTAAATACAATAATCCATTTAAACAACAAATTAGGATTACACCTTACACTCTAAATAATTTTAAGTCTTAGTTTTGTTCCCTACCAGGTCACAAGCTTAATATATGATGCTAATTCATAAAGCTCATAAGCATAGACCTCAGACACTTTAAATACATACACAATCTTCACACAACTTTTCGAAATTACAGATTCAGCACTATATATTAAAAAACAACTTTAAAATCCTATATATCAGATGATTCTCTACCACATTATAAATTATAAATTTGATATGAAATTTATTATTATATTAAAAAGCTCATTACTGATTCATAAATCAGTCACAAAATTATACATTTCATATATAAAGAAACTTTCAACTTTATAATTAATACAAGACTTTCGTAGTATTCAATATAATAAGTGAGTAGTTCTTGCAGAAAAAATTGATATAAGTATAAAATTTCCATTCTAAGTAAAAAAGGAATATTATTAGATGTCATCTATAGAAAAATCTTACATAAACAATTTGCGACTAGTAAACTTTCGTAACTACATAAACCTTGAGCTAGATACTTCTAGTAAATCAGTTGTATTACTTGGAAAAAATGGTGCAGGAAAAACAAATATCTTAGAGGCAATTTCTCTACTATCAAAAGGCACTGGCATTAGAGGAGTGAACACAGAAAGCATGCAAAACAGTCTTTCAAATTCCCCATGGAGTGTTTCATATCAAATGCATACACAAAACGGTATTTATCCTATTGCAATTTCACGGAATCACAACAAACGCGCTATATTAATTAGCAATAAAAACCAAAGCTATACTACATTACATAAAATTACAAGCATCATATGGTTAATACCACAATTAGATCATATTTTCTTAAAATCACAAAGTGAACGATTAAGATTTTTTGACAGAATAGCACACATTTTCGATACAAAATACGCTATACATATTATAAAATATAACAAAGCAAAGCAGGAAAGAAGCAAGTTATTATATAACAACTCTATAGATAACTTTTGGTTATCTAGCTTAGAAAGCATAATTGCAGAAAATGGCATAAACATTGCTCGTATAAGATTTAATGTTTTACAAACATTACAAAACACTCTATCTCAAAATAGCAAATCTCATGCTTTTTTTAAAGCAATCATAAAAATTCAAAGCCAAGTATTCAATTTATTAGACCAAGAAAATTCTATTGAGCTATATAAAGAACATTTAAAAAACAACAGAAGTAAAGATTCACTAAGTAATTTAGTCAATTTTGGAGTTCATAACGATAATTTTCAAATATTCCATTCAGAAAAAAACTTAATAGCAAATTACTGCTCAACCGGAGAACAAAAAATTCTACTACTATCATTAATTTTATCTTCTGTTTTTGCAAAACAAAACATTGGAGAATACCCTATCCTATTATTGGATGACGTTATGTCTCACCTAGATGCATATCATCAAGAAAAATTATTAGAAATCATCAGAGATATAAAATGTCAAGTATGGTTAACAGATATCGACCTTACGCAACAAAATTTTACAAAACATAAAGAATATTTTAAATTTTTTCATGTAGCAAATAATACAGCAACACTCTTGCAATAATATCCTTGATGAAAAGTTCTCGCTGTAAAGATTAACAACGCAATTAATTTCGATAATCCAGCATTAAAAATAAGTACAAGCTATTACAACTACTATTAGATTTCCAGTAGTAATAAAAAAACTTTTATATCCTTGTACATTTTTTAACATTATACAAAACATCAAACTTATATTAAAACCATTGACCAAATTAATAAATAAATTTGCAATATACTATTAAACCATATAGAAAAAATTTTTTTACTGTATTACGTCTAATTGCCAACTCACTTATCAACACATGCAATACACACCAAGCATACTCATTTTATACATGCCTAAATAATATGTATTCTCAAACTTACATTCGCATAATAAAGCTAGCATTAAACATATAAAGTATAAAAATAATGCTTAGTTTTTTAATCCTTCTAAGCAACTCTTCACTACACAAGCTCTCCCTGGTTTACAGAGCTATTTATACAACACAAATCAAACACCCGTGAACACATCTCAAAGCAATATTCATTCTTAAACTTACATTTACATGCTAGAATAATATTACAAAGTATCAAAATAACGCTTAATCTGCTTTAAATCCTCCCAAGCAAGACGTTTTTGCATTGGTTGGCGTAATAAGTATGATGGATGAAATATAATACCCGTAGTAATACTATGCTGAAGAAACTGATTACTATATGAATGAAACCTCCCTCTAAGTCTAGATATAGGGTTCTTAGAATCAAGCATAGCATAACACGCAGTACTTCCCACTAATACTAACATTTGAGGCACAATTAAGGCTATATGTTTTTCTACGAAAGGCTTGCATACTGCTATTTCAAAATCTGTTGGTCTTCTATTACCAGGAGGACGCCAAAATACAGCATTACTAATATATACAGTAGTTCTATCAAAACCTATTGCCTGCAACATTTTATCAAGCAACATACCACTAGCACCACAAAACGGTATACCTTTTAAATCTTCATTCGCACCAGGAGCTTCTCCTATTAACATGACTCTTGCTTTAGGATTCCCATCAGCAAATACAGTATTTGTTGCTAAATTTTTTATATCACATCCATCAAAAGATTCTACAGCACTTTTTAATTGCTCTATAGTATTACATTGTTCAGCAAGACTTTGAGCTTTTAACAGATAATAATCCTCCGTATTTTCTTTAATACTTGCCTGTTTTTCTTTCATACAATACCCTGTATCACTACTATTTTGCAAAGATAGATTTTTACTTGTAAAAACATTATACTGCACATCTTCTAATGTACAATCAATACCATTCTCATGATAAAATTTCAACACTTCCAATAGGTCCAAGTCACTCACATCAATACCAACAATTATATAAGATCAGTTCGTTCTTTCTTTTTCACTTTTTCTATTGCAAAATCACGTTTAAATTTAGATAGATATTTTAAAAATACCGTTCCATTTAAATGGTCAATCTCATGTTGCAAACATCTAGCAAGCCACCCTTGAGCTTTTATTATACATTCATTACCATTATAATCTAAATATTGAACAGCAATACGCTGAGGACGTACTATATAATCAAAATAACCAGGAACAGATAAGCAGCCTTCTTTTAATTTTACTTTCTCTTGAGATATATCAACAATTTTAGGATTAATTATACAATAAGGACCTCCATATAGTTCATAACCTTCTATTTTATCCTCAACATTCTCAATATCCTCAGAATCTTCAAACTCTTCTGGAACATTCATAACAAGAATACGTTTATGAACACCAACCTGAACAGCAGCCAATCCTAACCCTTGATTAGCATGCATTGTTTCAAACATATCATCAACTAGTTTTCTTATAGATTGATCTACTTTTTCAACTTCTTCAGAACATAACGACAATCTTTTATCAGGAACAGTAACAATTGACAAAACTGACATTTATTTCCTTACAACTGTTTGTATAAAACCTACCAATCATATTATATGAAACAAATATTAATTCAAGATTTACAATGTTGCTGATAGCGCATCAGTACTTCATTCACAGTACCATAGACTGTTATACTTTGACTAATTAACACACCTACTTATAGAAAATGTCATACTTACTCATTTACAAAGTTATTAACAAATCAGACTGCTAATTACTTAAATTAAAAGCCATTATGATCATTATATTAGAACATGAATTCAGGAACTTTAATGTCATTTCCAAAATATATATTTTCCGAAATCAATATAGATATCATACTTCTATTAAAATCATATCAAACATATAACAACCTATATTTGAGCTTTTATTTAATGTTTACTCCCATAAGAATTTACAAATGAACTTGAAACAAGAATCTCAACAGCAAGCAACTTACTGATTAAAGAAGCTTTAAAGTAAAGCACAAGACTTTATTTCTAAATATTTATTGTAAAGTATAAACTTTTTCTAACCTTCCTACATTAAACAAAATCACACTAAGGCAACACACTATAAAAAACATTTTTTATTACAATCTTCACAGAAATATTCTATGAATTACTTTTGCTTTTTACATATTCACTATCATTGCGTATCACTAAAAGAAGCGATTGTATTGAATAAAGGTATTAAATGATCCAAATACATGTGTGAGTCTGACACAACCATACAAATTAAGCACTGTATCCTATATAGTTACACTTATACTATACAAGAAAATAGATAATAACTTACGCAATGATGAGCCTCTACATATTCACATTGCATGATTATCTACTACCTTATTACTACAGATATACAATACTTACAAAAATATGAGTAATAAATAGAAAAACTAATATAATATTAAAAATAGTTTATCGTTTAGAACTATAGGCTATACTATAGCAAAACTAATATAAATGTCAGGTCATAATGCTGTTTTACATATTGTCAACACTTTTTACAGTACTACATGCTGTGATATTTTTACCATTATATTTGATATTCCCAATGTCATTAAAAATAAAGTGTTCAGTTCATGGCATAAAAGTAATACTATCTTTCTGCAAAATTATAGATAAAGTAGACTATGAAATACGCGGCTATGAAAATTTACCTGACAATTCCCCATATATCATCGCATCAGAGCATCAGTCTCCTCTAGAAACGTTAATACTATTCACTATATTTAAAGACCCAGTATACATTCTCAAGAAAGAGCTAAAGCATTTTCCAATTTTTGGTATATACTTTATGCTACTAAAAATGATATTTATTGACCGTAAACAAAAAGTTCAAGCTCTGAAACACATATTAGCAGCAACAAGTTTACGTGTTCAAGAAGGTAGAACTGTCATAATTTTTCCTCAAGGTTCAAGAATAATACCAGGAGAAAAAGTAACTATAAAACCAGGTATCGCAGCCATGTATAATAAGTTATCAATTCCCGTAGTACCAATAGCAGTTAATACTGGTTTATTTTGGCCAGCTAGTATTTTTCCCGCTAAAAAAAGACCTGGAAAAGCTATTTTACAAATTTTAGCTCCTATTTATCCTGGACTAACAAAACAAGAATTTACAAATGAACTTGAAACAAGAATTTCAACAGCAAGCAACTTACTAATTAAAGAAGCTTTAAAGTAAAGCACGAAACCTTATTTCTAAACATTTTCTGAATTATGTTAATGTATCGTTTGCAGGAAGTTAAGCATATTATAAACAGCAGCATAACATTTAAACATTACTGTCTTCTTTAACTTGCTAAATCATCACAAATATATAAAAGCTCTTGCATTGATTAAAATTTACTTATAGAGTTATATAGTGAAGGATAAGATAGGTTATTTAAATATGGCAAATCACCCAAGTGCTAAAAAGATGATTAAAGTAATAAAGAAACGCACTATGGTCAATCGCATGCGGAAAAGCAGAGCACATAACTACGTAAAAAAATTTATGGCTGCCTTAGCTGCAGGGAACAAAGAGCTAATGATTGAAACCTTTAAAAAGGCTGAGTCAAATTTACACAAGTGTGTTAACAAAAAAATTATACACAGAAATACTGCAGCAAGAAAAATTAGTCGCATGGCTTTAAAGTTAAAAGCATTTGATTTACAACAGCAGGCAAAAGCTGTATAGAATTTACTTCATTAAAACGCAGTACTTTTTTATTCACAGTAGTAGGTTTTTGTAGTATCTATTTTCCTACAAAGGCTCACTAATTTTCCTTAAGGTATCCTCATAAGAGTGTAGTACAATGCTTTGCACTCCGTGTGTATGCTCTTAATTAAAAAATCGCAGTTATATTGAATATCTAACGAACAGGTTAGCATATTTTATAATGGGTTTATACCATCCCAAAAAATATAAACGACCTTACAATGTATTCACCCTAAGCCACAGTTTTAGTTGTAGACATAACAAAACCCTGGTCTAATAAAAATGCCTCTATTTATGACACTTACATTACAACAGAGCAAAACCAATATTTAATACAGTATCTTGAGTACAACAACATAAATTATCACTTGAAAAGTTAAAACAACAAATAACCACAATCGTAGAAATGATAATCTGTATTGAATACAAAAACTTTCTTTAACTTAGATATTCACAAGATTAATATTTAGCAGAAGCATTTTCTAATTGGAAATAAGATATCATTCCATCAATACCCTGTTTACTTATCATATTCTTAATCATAGAACGTTGAGTAATAGAAAAACTAATTGCACTATTAATTTTTATATCAGACAACAGAAATCCATTACCAGTATTAATTAACTTAAACTCAACCATCAAAAAATTATTGACATCTTTCTCATGTGATAACCGAGTATTAATTAAGTAATGATCTGCTTTTGGACTCTTAATAGACAAAATATTCATATCATAAACAGAATACTTGCATAGCTGTTTGCTATACATTCGTTTAATATATTTACTGTATTCACTAATAAACTTTTCTTGTTCATCAGCAGACATAGTATTCCAATACGATCCTAAAACAAATCTAGAAATATCTTTTATATTAAGTACCCTATCAACTATGGATTGAATACCGGCATACATTTTAGCTTTATCTTTTATGTCTCTAACAGTAATTTCAACTTGATTTTTTAATGCAACAATAAAATAACATGGCCTAACATGCTCTCTACATGCTTCAGTAGCATCATAGGCAAAAGCATTGTTAAACAAAAAAAGCAAACTAATAACAAATAACCTACAAATATAACTATTAATCATTTTATTTACTTACTTATACTATATAATAGGCTGCTCATCTTACTGTGAACGATAATGCATAATACACATCACCATTTACAATGAATACTCTATAAAATATCAAGTTCTCATGATTTTACAGGCTATATCTATAACATAAATTAATAAATATACATTTAATACCATTGACTTTTTCATATTATGCTATACGATGTGACATTACCACCGTTTAACATTTTAAAGATCTCAATCAAGAAAAACATAATAAAGATACTAACCTATCAAATAATTGTTAGTCACTTAATTACAGTCCATACTGTTAATTTAATTATGAGCTGTCTTAATCATAACACTATCATCAGCACAATTATCGTATTCAGCTTCAATAGTAACATGAATAATACCAAAATCTCTGCTCAGTAATTTTTTGATAGATACTAATACTTGACTATACTTTAAATTATCAGTTACAGCTGCCTTATCAAGTTTAACATGCATTGTCATAATTGGATGATCTGTAGTTAATGACCAAATATGAATATGATGTATATCCAAAACTTCAGCAATGTTTTCAGAAACAGTTTTTCTAATCTTATCCGGATCTATATTATCTGGAGTACCTTCAAGTAAAATGTGACCAGAATTCTTAATAATCCTATATGCACCACCAAGTATTATAATACTGACAAATACTGATAAAAGAGGATCCACTATCTGCCATGAAGTAAACATAATCACAACAGAAGCAACAATCGCTGCAACTGACCCTAACAAGTCACCAACAACATGCAGAACTGCACTTTTAAGGTTCAAATTACTCTCATTTTTTCTATACAGTAGAAAAAATGATACAACATTTGCTATCAATCCTAATATTGCAACAGACATCATAATTTCCCAGCAAACTTCTTCTGGAGAAAAAAAGCGCTTTATCGACTCCAAGATAATTAAAATGGCTATACCAAACAAAGTGAGTCCATTAATAAAAGCAGCAACAACTTGAAATCTATGATAACCATAGGAACGACATGAATCTGATTTTTTCATAGCAACTTTATATGCTAACCAACTTAATAACAAAGAAATAAAATCAGTAAACATATGTCCAGCATCTGAAAGCAATGCCAAAGAATTTGATATTATCCCCCCAACTACTTCTACAACCATCGTAATGATAATAATAAAAATAGCATATATTAGCTTATTTTCATGGTTGGAAGGCTTATTTTTATGAATAAGCGACATTTTATAACCAAATTACGTCAGACCAGTGGGCAATACTGGATTCGAACCAGTCACCTCTTGCACGTCAAGCAAGTGCTCTAACCAAATGAGCTAATTACCCGCAAGTTAACATAATAAGTAATATATTGTAAAAGTCAATCATACTCAACAGACAGTCTAACTACAAATATCACACTAACAGTAATTAACTAACATATTAATTCAAGTAACTAAAATCTTCCTAGCGCATACTATTTTTCAAATTGTTAAATATAAAATCAAACATCAAAAAATATTTCGTATAGCTAATCATATTCAACAGCAACTCTAATTGCAAATGATACAAATATCACACTAATAGGAACTACCCCAGCAATAATTAATCCAAGCAACATTAAATTTTCTCTGTATACACCATTTATTATACTATCAAATACAAGACTAAAATATACTAACACCGGTATCATAATAGGTAATGTCAAAATCTGAGCTATTATTATGCCACTACCTCTACCCAATACTAACGCTTCACCTACAGCTGATATAAAGCTAATTACTAGCAAGCTAATTCCTAGAGACAACCCTAATCCTAGAGTAGTATATATGTTACTTTCCAGAATTATAAAATCTATAAACATAGAAATAATACTTACTGGTATTCCTACACAAATCCAATGCGATAAAATCTTAAAAAATATTATCAACTCTACCATACTTTCCTGTATCAACATTTGCTCTAAAGAGCCATTAGCATAGTCATTTTCAAATAAATGACACATAGACATATGTACAGCAGAAATACTACAAATCCATAAAATAGTTGGAAGTACTTTTATTATTTCAACATTTTTCATAGTAAACAATGCTGTACTAATTATTAATATAAAAAGAATAATTGCATTTAAAAGATTACCTTTCCTACTCATCGATAACTTTAATTCATACATTAATGCACTACTATTGCCCATACTCAGCCCACAACTGATAAAAACATCGTCATTATATCACATATCATACACGAATTCTTAATCAACTATATTTAAATTATTATTTTAGTTGTATCACAAATAAGGAATACAAATGTTGAAAAAAAACCATAATACCGCATTTCCTGAAGATGAAGATGATAGCAATTACATGAATCATAAACAATTAGAATACTTCAGACAAAAACTGATTAAATGGCGAGAAGTACTACAAAAAGAATCTGAAGAACTAGCTACGGAATTACTACGTCCACAAGCTGATGCAGACTTAACAGATATGGCAACAAAAGAACACAATATCGTGCTAATTTTAAATACTAGGAAAAGAAATGAAGCATTAATAATAGAGATAAACAAAGCTATACAAAGAATAGATGATGGATTATATGGTTATTGTGAGGAAACAGGAGAAAAGATCGGCATCGCAAGACTTGAAGCAAATCCAATAACATTATACTCCATAGAAGAACAGGAAAGGAGAGAAAAACAACAAAAACTTTACAGTAATGATCAAGAAAATGATTATAATAATAATTTTTTAAATGATAATTAAACATAGGTATACTATCGTAACTTATATAGTAATAACATTAAGTTGCGGACTACAAACTATTGATGAAAGCTAAGCAAAAACTAGTATTTATAAAATAAAACAACTCTTATAAGTTTGTAACATTCAGGATTATATATTTCAGGTAATTAAAAATTTATTCCGTCATTTCACCTATTAAGGAATGAGAGATACTACCACACCTTTAAAAAATTACATCTAAACTTTTTTAAAATAAGCATCAAATACAAACATATAGCTATAATACTAAAAACTCTTACAAAGCTTTAAATATTTAAGGAACTATGTTTTCAACAGTTAAAAATTTTACTCCTATTTCTTCCTATAAGTCCGCAATATTCAGGATTTATATATTTCAGATAATTGAAAATTTATTCCATCATTTCACCTATTTAAGGAATGAGAGATACTCCACATCTTCAAAAAATTACATCTAAACTTTTCTAAAATAAGCATCAAATGCAAACATATAGCTATAATATTAAAAACTCTTATAAATCTTTAAACATTTAAGGAACTATGTTTTCATAGTTGAAAATTTTACTCCAACCTCTTCTTATAAGTCCGTAATATTCAGGATTATACATTTCAGATAATTGAAAACTTATTCCGTCATTTCACCTATTTAAGGAATGAGAGATACTCCACATCTTCAAAAAATTACATCTAAACTTTTCTAAAATAAGCATCAAATGCAAACATATAGCTATAATACTAAAAACTCTTATAAATCTTTAAATATTTAGGAACTATGTTTTCAATAGTTGACAACTTTACTCCAATCTCTTTTAACTCATTCATAGGGTATATATCATGAGATTCGGTCATATCTTTAATAAATTTCACCTGATCTCTTGTTAAAATTGGATCTGTAGTTCCAGTAATAAGTTTCAAAAAAATAGAAATTATTCTCAGCTCACAAAAAAAAGCTAAAATATTTGTTACACCAAAAGAAATATTAATAAGCTTACTTTTTCTATTTGTAACGTTCAGGATAAAACTTAATAACTCTTTAAATGAATAAGTACAAGGCCCACAAACATTATATAGCTTATCTGTAATCGAATTTTCAACAATACTAAATACAAACTTAGCAAGATCATCAACATAAATAGGTTGGAAAACTGCACGTCCACCGCCTATAACCGGCAAAAATGGAAAAATCATTGACAGCTGTGCAAACTTATTAAAAAACTTATCTTCTGGTCCAAAAACTAAGTTTGGCCTTATAATCACTGCATCAGGGAAAGCAGATTTCACAAGATTTTCCCCTATCAATTTACTTTTCGCATAGTCAGATTTTTGTGTTTCAGTAATTCCCATTGCCGAAAAATGAATCATCAACTTTACTTTACACCTTTTTGCAGCTTTAGCTATATTTTCTGCTGCTTTAGCATGTATGTCATAAAAAGTAGATTTCTTTGCACTATATAAAACACCAAGTAAATTTATAACAATATTACAATCACGTATATGCTCAATTACTTCTTCACTATTAGCAACATTACCACTTATAACCTCTACTTGACCCAAATTCCCACATAACTTTAATTGCTTTGCTTTTTCTGGATATCTAGTAACAATCCTAATCACATACCCATTCTCAGCAAAGTACTTTACTAAGTATCTACCTATAAAACCACTCCCCCCAAACATAACGACACGCTTTATAGACATACTAATACCTCAACTTCACAGTAACAACAATTACAGAAACAACTTCATAGTTTTTATACAAAAGCCTGAGAAAAAATAACTCCTACAAAATTAAGATCACTTTTTATATAAGCAGAGCCCTAATACAATTTTTGTAACTGTACTTATAATAATATCAAAAACTACAAAAAATAAAATTAACATTATTCACGAGAACATAACTCTCTACTAACAAAATCATTCCTGAATCACTAAAAATTACATAGAAACCATCTAAGCATAACTTTTATTCTAAATCTTGTAATATTATAGCCAGAATTTTCTATTCAAAACTTAAACTGATATACTCTTCTCTAAAAATCACTACCACTTGAAATTTATCAAAATCCCTTACTCACATAAAAACTAATAATTTATAGTAGAAACATCATAACCAAACATGTGTAACAATTGATTAAAATGATCACCTAATTCTGTCTTATTCGCATCCAGAATTGCTCCTGCCTGTTCAACAGCAATAGAAATAAGGCCTTGATCCTTATAAATATCTGCAAACTTAAAATTTGATAATCCTGATTGTTTTATCCCTAAAACATCTCCACTACCACGCAACAACAAATCCTGCTCAGCTATGTAAAAGCCATCTTGAAATTTACGCAATATACATAGCTTTTTATATGCAATCTTACTTAACATATTCCCATGAAGTAAAATACAAAAAGAAGATTTATCACTACGGCCAACTCTACCACGTAATTGATGAAGCTGTGATAGACCAAATTGTTCAGCATTTTCTATAATAATTATAGTAGCATCAGGTATATCAACTCCTACTTCTATTACAGTAGTTGCAACTAGTAACTTAATATTTCCATTATAAAAAGACATCATGACTTCATCTTTTTCAATCTTAGGCAAACGACTGTGTATCAAACCTACATCCTTACCAAACACTTCTTGTAGAGTAAAAAAACGTTTTTCTGCTGCTGCTATATCTAATAATTCCGAATCTTCAATATAAGGACAAATCCAATATGCCTTATTACCTTCTTGCAAAGCCAATTGTAATTTTGCTATAACTTCAAACAAGCGCTCAATATTCACAATACTAGTTTGTATAGGCAATCGATTGTGAGGCTTATCCTTAAGTCTTAAACAATCTATATCCCCATATACTACTTGCTCTAATGTTCTAGGAATAGGCGTAGCTGTCATAAAAAGCACATCAGCCATATTACTTTTATTAATTAGCCTCATCCTCTGTAATACTCCAAATCTTTGTTGTTCATCAATGATAATCAAATTAAGATTATTAAAATCAACACCATCCTGAAATAAAGCATGAGTTCCAATAACTACATTACATTCACCAAGTTGCAATTTCTTTTTAATATTCTGTTTCTTCCTTACCTTACTTGTTAACAACTCAACATCAACTGAAATATCAGATAGTATCGCCCGTATCCAACGATAATGTTGTTCTGCTAATATCTCAGTAGGAGCCATAAAAGCTACTTGACCTCCATTCTCTATAACATTTAAAATAGCAAACAAAGCTACCACTGTTTTCCCACTACCTACATCTCCTATTAATAGTTTTACCATCCTATTTTCTGATGCTTGACTCTTTGTAATCTGAGATATTACTTCTTTCTGTCCTTCTGTTAACTTAAAAGGCAGTTTATTTAAAATATCATTATAGTATAGCTGCTTACTTACAATAGAGACACCTTGTTGGTAATCAAATTTCCTGACCATTTTTACAGAGATTTGATGACTTAATAATTCATCATACGCTAACCTTGCCCTATGTAAATGCACAGCTTCAAGTGTATCTGGGTGATGTATTTTTATTAAACTTTCCTTCCAACTATTCCATCTATTATCTCTTAACAATTTTTCATCTATCCATTCAGGAAAATCAGGTAACAACCTTACACTTAACTTTACTAACTTTGAAATTCTCTTAGAAGTTAATCCTCTAATTAGTGGATAAATAGGTTCTATGATACTAATATCCTGGAACTTTTTAATATCTGTTACAATATAATCCGGATGTGTAATTTGCAAACATCCCAAAAATCTTATCAGAGTACCACTTACTACACATGTTGAACCTACCTTTAAAACACTTCTCAGATATTTCAACGAGTAATTAAAAAAAATTAATGATACTTCACCAATACATGTATCAAGCACAATTTTATACTGGGATTTTCTTTTCCTACCAATAAAACCATGACACTTCACAGTACCAATAAAAGTTACAATTTTACCTACAGAATCTTCAGATAACGCAGTTCTTCTATCCACATAACTTTGTGGTATATGAAATAACAAATCTATAATTTTATCACCACCACATAACTTTTTTAATAAACTCCCTACTACATTATTAACTCCTGGCAACATATACATGCTAGAAAATATGCTTAAGTTGTGCATTAAACTATAATCCTACATTAAACTAATACGTCAAAGTTATTATAAATATTAAACTTTGAATATACAAAAATATATGATAGAAATTGAATGTTTACCTAGTTTTATCCTATGAAAATTTTATTAGTAATATCAGGAAGCATAGCAGCATATAAATCTTTAGATTTGATAAGAAAACTGCAAGAAAATAACCATACAGTTACTAGCATAATAAGCAAATCTGGAGAAAGGTTTGTTACCCCATTATCAGTAGCATCATTATCTGGAAATTCTGTGTATACTGATGCAGATCTTTTTCATGCCCATAAAAGTATGCATCACATATCATTAACGCGAAGTTCTGATATTGTACTAGTAGCGCCTGCAACATTAGATATAATAGCAAAAACAGCACATGGTATTGCTGATGAATTAGCTACAACTGCGTTAATTGCTTCAAACATTCCTATCATCATGGTCCCAGCTATGAATCCTGCAATGTGGAATTCAAAAGCAAATCAACGTAATATTCATTGTTTAAAAAGTGATAACGTAACAATAATTGAACCTAAAGAAGGGTTAGCAATTTGTAACGAATACGGAACAGGTAAAATGGCTGAAGTTCAGGAGATAGTCTCATTCATAGAAAACTTTCACAAAACTGACAAAAAATAAAATTGCTGCATATGTAATTACCAAGCAAAATACATTTGCCAAATTTTTTGACCATAGAATTACACTTTTATAACTTGAAATAAGCTTATCAAAATAACTCCACAACAAAAAATCACTATATGTATTTTATTAATAAAATTATGAATCCAAGAACTTACACACATGCCCACTAATAATCCAGGTAAATATCATTTACCTATACAGAATTTACCAAATACATTATCTAATATATCATCATCACTAATAACACCTACCACTTTCCCTAATTCCCTTACAGACAATCTTAAATCCTCTGACACTATTTCCATAGGTAAACTTAAATCTACAGACTTTATAATATTCAAAGTATTTTGAATATGTTTTCTCTGCCTTTCAGAAGTAATAAAAGGGTCAGTATTACAAAATTGAAAATCTTTTTCTACTTTTTGTTTAATTAAATTCAATAAATTTTCAATTCCAATGTTACAATATACAGAAATCGGAATAAAACTAAAATCAAACACAGGTATTAATTTCTGATCTGTAATATTATCAGCTTTACTTAAAATGCATATAGACTTATCATCTATCAAGCTCATAATTTCTCTGTTAAAAATATCTCGTTTCTCGTAAGGAAGCATTACTATTTTGAAATCAGCATTTTCAGCCTTTAACTTCGCACGTTTGATCCCTTCTTGTTCTACTGGATCAGTACTCTCTCTAATGCCTGCAGTATCAATAATAATAATTGGATATCCAGCTACATCTATATGTGCTTCTAGAGGATCTCTAGTAGTACCAGCATATTCAGAAACAATTGCAATATCTCTTTTTGCTAAATGATTAAATAAAGTAGACTTACCAGAATTAGGTTCACCAAGAATTGTAACATAAATACCTTGACGTAACCTTTCACCTCTTCGGTCATCATTAAGATGACTTTCTAAAGATTTCTGCAAATTATTTAATAGATAATCAATATTAGCTATAGCAGAACTATTAACTTCTTCCGGAAAATCAATATAAGCTTCTATATTAGATAATATATCAATCAACTGCTGTCGCCAATTTTGATACAACTTTTCCAAAACCCCAGACATTTGTCTTATAGCTTGCTTAGCCTGCATTTCTGTTTCAGAGTTTATAAGATCTACTATTGCTTCAGCTCTAGTCAAATCAACTTTATTATTTAAAAAAGCACGCAAAGAAAACTCACCTGGCCCAGCAGGAACAAAAATTTTTCCAAGCTCAGCTAATATCATTTTAATAACAGCAAAACTACCATGAGTATGAAACTCAACTACATCTTCTCCAGTAAAGCTATTTGGTGCAACAAAATACACCACTATCGCTTCATCTATAACTTCACCATCTTTGTCGTATAAAGGAGTAAACGTTGCAGTTCTTGGTTTAATACTACTATTAATTCCAAAATGCACAAATGCCTTTGCAGCATCTTCACCAGAGATTCTAATCACAGCTACTCCAGACCTTCCCCATGGAGTACATAAAGCAAAAATTGTAGTCATTTATTCCAAATAGTAGAAGTACTCTAGAATTTTATCATCATTAGAATAAAACTCACTATATTATTAAATAGAAAATTATATTCCATTAAACAACATAAGCTTTCTTAAGTACAAAAAAGTTAACATATAACGATGATCTATATATTGATCTTTCTTATTCAAGTAACTATCAACAAACTCACAAAAACAAGACAGAGAACTTTTTATATTAAGAACTTGTATCATAACTATTATATCACTAGTTAGAATATATACACTCTTTATAAGTTTCCATATTTCACACTAAACTTAATTTTTGGCAATTAAAACCACCTCAACTGAGTGACACATTACCAAGTAATTGACTAGCATATTTTAGCAAAAAATATACGATACAACTTAGCTAAAACGCTTACTTCACCTATAAAGTACATTTGTTTTTTATATTCTAAACTAATGATATATAGATTTATAGTTATGTATTAAGAATCATCTCTTAAAAGTTCATTAATAGATACTTTACTTCTAGTTTTATCATCAACTTTTTTGACAATCACAGCACAATATAATGATAAATCACCACTACCATAAGAACCAGGCACTACTACAGAATATGGAGGAATTTTTCCGTAAGATATTTCACCAGATGCTCTATCAACAATTCTAGTAGAAGCCCCAATATAAACACCCATAGCAATTACTGAACCTTCACCTACTACTACACCTTCAACAATTTCACTACGAGCACCAATAAAACAATTATCTTCTATGACAACAGGTCTAGAACTTAATGGTTCTAACACACCTCCTATCCCTGCACCACCAGAAATATGACAATGCTTACCAATTTGAGCACAACTTCCGACAGATGCCCAAGTATCAATCATAGTACCTTCACCTACATATGCACCTACATTTACAAAACTAGGCATCAATACTACATTAGGAGCAATATAAGCAGACTTACGAACCATTGACCCAGGTACAGCTCTAACTTTTGCTGCTCTAAAATCATCAGCACTCCATCTACCAAATTTCAATTGCACTTTATCAAACCAACATAAGTTACCAAGCATTGAGTCTGCACTGCTAATTTCTGCAAGATTCATGTCATACACACGGAAACACAGTAATATAGCTTTTTTCGCCCATTCATTAACTACCCATTGATCTCCTACTTTCTCACATATGCGGATCTTACCCTGATCTAAAAGATCCATAACATCATCAACAACTTTTTTAATTGAAGTATTACTAGAAAGATTAGCTAAATTATTCCACGCATCTTCAATAGCGTCTTTAAAATTACAAAAGTTTTCCATATTTACAACTAGTTTTTCATAAAATTTCATGCTAACAAAACGGACAATAAAATACAAGTATTTTATTCCATTACAACCTATACCATAATAGCCCCAGTTATAATATCAGATGATGTAAATTACATACATTATAGACATGTTGAGAATAATACACTATATATGTTATAATACATAATCAACAAACTTGTGTTAATGCGGATAGAATGCAAAAATTGTAACGCAGTTTATAGGGTAGATAGCAGTAAATTCCCTACTAGCGGTAAAAAAGTTAGATGCACAAACTGCAATAATACGTGGATGCATGTCCCCTCACAAGATAACATAGATCATCCTGAAAAGGACTACATAAATAAAGAACATGCAACAAATCCCAACTTACAAAGCAATAAGAACACTATCCTTAATAATTCTACTAAGAGTAGTTTTCTTGTAAAAAAAATATCATCAATAGTTGCAATGATATTATTAGTATTTTCACTTTCTGTTATGCTGCAAAATAACATGCCATATAAAATCAGGAAGATTTACCGTATAATAGAAATGTACGACACAACAAATATACAGCTCGCAAATTCTCAAATAAAAATTTTAAAGAATAACAAAGATAGCATTGCAATAAAAGTTGAAGGAGTGATTAAGAACCAATCTGATCAAGAAAGATTTATACCCGGCATACATTTTGTATTCTACAATAAACAAAAAAAAGCAATTTCTTCAGAAAAATTAAATAAACACAAAACTGATATTATTCCTAGTAAAGAAGATTATAAATTTGAACATATAATACAATATGTACCAAAAGAAACTGATAGCATACAAATAAAGATAGGAAACTTGTTTGAGATAGCTTTTTTATGACACCAGAATTTACTGTTAGTGAAATCACTAAAATTTTCCAAAATTTTGTACATGAAACGTTTACTCATATAAAAGTTAGAGGAGAAATCAGCAATTTATCACAACCAAAATCTGGGCATACATATTTCACATTAAAAGATGATGCTGCTGTACTCAATGCAATATGCTGGAACAATACCAAAGTTGAATTTGATTTAAAAAATGGATTGGAAGTCATATGCTCCGGGTTCCTAACAACCTACCAATCAAAATATCAGCTAATAACAGAAAACATGTTGCTAGCCGGAATAGGCAACTTGAAAATAATGCTTGAACAAAGAAAAGCAAAATTAGAAAAAGAAGGACTTTTTGATCAATCAAACAAAAAACCTTTGCCTTTACTACCTAAAATTACAGGTGTAATCACATCTACTACTGGAGCAGTGATTAACGACATACTAAACAGAGTGAAAAGCCGCTTTCCAAGTCACATAGTTATATCTCCAGTATCCGTACAAGGCAATGAATCTATCAACCAAATTATAGATGCAATATCAAAACTAAACAACGCCGATACAAATAAACCAGACGTAATCATTATCGCCAGAGGAGGAGGCAGTATAGAAGATTTATGGATTTTTAATGATGAATCAATAGTAAGGGCAGTAGCTAGATCTAGCATTCCTATAGTTTCTGCAATCGGTCATGAAACTGACTTTACTTTAATTGATTATGCAGCAGATGTACGTGCTCCTACACCTACAGCAGCAGTAGAAATTGTTTTGCCAACAAAAACCCAACTCATAGAACATATAAACAGTAAATTCAACAAAATAAAGACAACTTTACACTATAAAATAAATAAAAAAAAAGAGAGGCTGTTTTATTTACACAACAACTTAATCAAAACTAAACATCAAATTAAAGTACTAAAACTTCAACTATCTGAATACAAAAACAAAATAGAAGTATTGCTAAAAATACTGCTATTAAATAAGAAACAATCCCTAAACGCGCTATATAATAAAATCAATAAATTTAACAAAGAAAAAACTTTAGAAGCAGGATATGCTGTATTATACGATACAAACCGTAACCACATCAGCAGTATAAAAAAACTAAAATCAAATGATATTATATCAATTGAACTAAAAGATGGTATAATAGAAGCTATAATAAAATAAGAAATTATAACCCCTGCTTGTCAACATACCAATCTGACAACATCAAATCAATTAACAACTGTTCAATATAAGCTCTTTAATACGCCATAAGCAATTACTACTCACAACTCAAATCAATGTATCCATATTCTAAATCACAACAAACAAAACCATTTCTAAGTAACATATGATAAAAAAATTCATATCTATTACATATTTTGTGCTTTACAATACAGAAATAGCTCTTTGAAAAAATTAAACTAATATCAATCAACATTATTCTTTATAAATACAGATTTCGGATACATATGTACCAAATACTAACAAAATAGAAACTCTCAATGCTGTAGCATATTAAGAATAAAAACTGATATTGCTTCGTTAAACTACTACATTAAAGAAAACACATTTTAAACTGATTACCAATAAAACTCTGTCATATTTAGACAATACATACACTTTAAAGTGAACTTTATATTACTTTTAAAATCATGCGATACTCAAAAAATGCAATAAAGCTCCTCCTCCTGTAGAAATATAAGTAAAGTCTTCATTTGAAAGTCCAGATAATTTTATTGCACATATACTATCTCCACCTCCAACAATACTTTTTAGCTTTCCTACCTTAGTCAATTTTGACAACAAGTTCGCAACACTAAATGTTCCTTTAGAAAAAGGTTCTTTTTCAAACATACCACACGGACCATTCCATAGCACTGTTCTACATTTATTTATCGTAGCAGCAATCATGTTAACAGTTTGAGGTCCTACATCTAATATCATATCATCAGACTCTAAAGTGTCATTGTCTTTTATTGTACTATCCCCACAAATGTAATTTTTAGCCACTACGTAATCAACAGGGACAATTATCTTACATTCATATCTCTTAGCAAGATCTACAATTTCTGTTACAAGATCTTTTTCTAACTCTTCGTATAACGACTTACCTATTTTTAAACCTTGTGATAACAAAAAATTATTCGCAATGGCTCCTCCCACTATCAAAAAATCTATTTTTTTAATCAAATTTTTTAACATATGAACTTTTGTTGATATTTTTGAACCACCAACTATAACAGCTACTGGCTTCTCACTATTTGAAACAACACAACTCAAATATTTCATTTCTTCTTGAAAATTAAAGCCAATAAAAGACGGCATAACTCTAGTAATCGCATCTATAGAAGCATGCTTACGATGTAAACAAGAAAAAGCATCATTAACATATATATCAGCCAACAACGCAAGTTGTTTTGCAAAATTCAAATCATTCTTTTCTTCTTCTGCGTAAAATCTCAAATTTTCTAGCAGCAATATAGTCCCTGCTGGAACAGATTGAATAGTCTGTTCTACATAATCTCCAATTACACCATCTATAAATACTACATTTGTTGCAAATATTTTATTCAAATACTCAACCACAAACTTTAAAGAAAATTCTTTATCATAAGATTTAGGAGATCCATAGTGCGACATTATGACAATTTTCGCATCATTACTCAATAAATATTTTATAGTTGTAGTTAATCTAACAATCCTAGTATCATCCAAAACTATCCCATTATCTACTGGAACATTTAAATCCGCACGCAGCAATACAGTTTTACCACTACAACTAAAATCTTGTATTTTTTTCATATTACGAAAAGTAAAATCATGAGGCTTTAACATATAAGTTACCTTGTTTAACAATTTAATAAATCACTAAAATAGTTAAATATCTTTATAAACTACAGAAAATTTATTAAGTGTTTTTTATTATAAAATCAAATTTATTCTCATAGTAACACAAAACTTTGTCATCATATTACTTGGCAAAATTAACATATAAATAAATACAGTCCAAGACTATACTATCAGTAATAAAAAATTAAAAAATATTAATACTTTTATACTTGTTAATTTATTAAATAAAATATTAATATCTTTAACGCTATGCCAATCATTAACACCATTAACTACATTATACACATAACAAACATTCGAAAGGCTATAATATTCCTTTGCACCCTCTATTTTAACAATGCCATAAAATATTTAACGAAAATACAATGCTAGAACCCATTACGTCTAGCACTACAATAAAAATTGCAATATTTTCAATAAAATTTGACAAATATCTACACACGAGTTGTAACTTGAGCAGAACTATTTAATTTCTAGTAAGATCAACTACAGCAATTATAACATTCATTTGACGCATTCAATAATCATTCAAGTTAAAATATTTATAATAAACAGTACCACCATAAATAAAAAACAACATTATAGGCTTATTAAACAAATATATAACTCTTTACTATCAACATTAAAACAAATGCCATTATTATACATTATTTAACTATCAGTATCTATAATATCGTAATTGATTCTCTTAGGTTAAAGAAATGTCAGATATGCCATTTATCAATAATAAAAATGACACAAAATCCACTAAAATAACATGGGAAATAATAAAAAATCAAAAATATAAACAAACACACTTATTACAAATATCATGCTTATACATAATAACAATACATTCTAAAGATTACAACATATCCTTACCAGAAGATCAAATCATCAGCAACATACTATTAAGAATTAATACAACAATGGAATCAGTACTATTAAATAAACTCCTCAATATTGAAATATTAAAAGGCATTTCTTCTTATAAATTTATCAGCAAAAAAAAGAATAATGTAGCAAGATTACAGGACATATCTCAATTTTTCATCTCAAATTTCAATATCAAACTTCCAAAAAACATAGAAGAAAGTTTTATTGCTGAACATAAAGAAGCAGTACAGTTATTAAAAAACTCCATAAGTATATAAAATGTTAGAACCATTACATAAAAAAGATCTACACTTCTACACAAGTATTATGTAAAACTTATTTACTGTTGTAGTAATTTATATTTTTTTATAAATATAACAGCCTTAACAACGTTGGCATATCTAGGATCAATACATTATTTACATAGCATTTATTGCTGTTAGCAGTAATAGACTGTATCTATCTACAAAAATAAATATTTGAAAACTCGTTAAAATCGATCACAATAATTACGTTACCATTTTTTTCTTAATATTGTAATGATAGATTTTATAAAAATGCATGGAACCTCTAATGATTTTGTAATCATAGATTGTAGGAAAAAATCTTATAGTAACATTAACTATAAAGCAATTGCCAATAGAAAAACAGGTATTGGTTGTGACCAAATCATTATTATAACAGAATCTGAAAAAGCAGATTGCTTTATGCACATATATAATGCAGATGGAAGCAAAGTTGAAATGTGCGGAAATGCTGCAAGATGTGTTGGATACTTATTAAGCAATGAAAAACAAGATAATAATATAACAATTGAACTATCTGACCGTATATTATCATGTTTAAGGACATCGGAAAATAGAGTACAAGTCAACATAGGAGTAGCAAAATTCCATTGGACAGATATACCTACATCTCAAGAATGTGATACTTTGCACTTACCTATAGAATTAGAAATGTTAAGCGATCCTGTAGGAATAAATGTAGGGAATCCTCATGCAATATTTTTTGTTGATTCCATAGAGACAATTCCACTAGATAAACTAGGACCAAAACTAGAAAATCATCACCTTTTCCCCAAAAGGGCAAACATTAGTATTGCTGAAATTGTATCCAGAGATAAAATAAAACTTAGGGTCTGGGAACGCGGAACTGGGGAGACAGCCTCATGTGGCAGCGGAGCATGTGCAGCATTAGTCGCAGCAATAAGACGTCAATACACCAACAAGACAGCAGTCGTATGTTTACAAGGTGGTGATTTATTAATATCATACCAACATGATAACACTATTTTAATGGAAGGGATGGTATCATATATATTCAATGGCATTTATCGTGTCTAATAAGTCACTATTTTACTTTCTTAGACCAATAAACTTTTATACAGTATATAGTTATGCTACAATGTCAGCAGTAATAAATGGGTTTTTATGAAACTAAAAGAAGCAAACATAAATGGACTGTTGGTTTTTTGTTTTGTACCTATAATGGTATTATACCATAAAATGAAGATGCTTTGTGCAACAGGAGTTTTTTCCTTAGAAGAAAGCGAAGAATCAAACTATCTACGTTCTGTAATGATTGGTTGCTTGAGTGTAGTACTATGTTGTGTAATATATATAATGATACTCATTCATTTCAATATTAAGTTAATGCTATTTTTACTATCAAAAATCACTGGAAAAAATTTTAAGGTCCTCAATAATGTAATTTCCCGACTTATAGACACGCAAATAATACATTTTATAATATCACACATGCATTTGAGTTTCTTAAAACATATATCTCATAAAAATGAATTAAATAAAAAATACGGAATGTATAAAGATCTTGCACAAAAAACTAATATAATAATTCAATCAATAGAACACCACAGAAAGTTATATGAAAACTTTATTTTACCAATTTAACAATATGTTTATGTTTATTCATTATAACATATTTATGCTATATTAGTATTAAACAAAAATTTGACGAGTGGCATATGAAAAGTAACTTCTTCATAACAAAGCGTAATGTATCGTCTTTAATATCGAGTATTAATAAAACTATACCGAAACCACAAGATATTTCTCAATCTATAAAAAACAAAATCACTTCCATAAAAAAGGAAGCCATTCTATTACAAAATAAGCTAAAAAACTTACTTGAAACTAATATAGATCTTGGTTTATACCACTTTTACAAAGGAAATATATCTGATGCAAAATTCAGATTTCGCCTTATTAGTATCTTTAAACCTAAATTACCAGTAGTATATTATAATATTGGAAGATGTTACTTTACACTACAAAACTTCAATAAAGCACAACAAAATTTTACACGTGCAATAGAATTAGATAATAATTATGCAGATGCTTTATACTACTTAAACAAAATAACAAATCCAGAAAGTATTGTATATGTGCCTGAAAACATTATAAAGCAATATTTCGATTACACTAGCGAACATTTTGTAGAACATTGGCTTATAGCAAAACAATACAAAGCACATGAATATGTTAAGTCTCTAATAATAAACTTTTTTGGAAATAAATCTTCATACTTAAATATTTTAGACCTTGGATGTGGTACTGGTATATGTGGTCAATTTTTAAAAATGAAAAGTATAGGTAATCATATAACAGGCATTGACATATCAAACAAAATGATAAATATAGCAAGAGGCTGTTTTGTAAACGGTAAACAAGCTTATAATGAATTAATAAATATAAGCATTTTTGATTTTCTTAAGAAAAACCAAAACAAGAAAAAATACAACGTTATCATTCTAACTGAAGTACTACAGTACACAGGCAGTTTAAATCCTATTCTTAAATTACTAAAAACAATGTTAGAGACAGATGGTATTATTATCGGACTTGCAAGAAGAAAGAAAGGATCAGGTTTCCAATTTATAAATGAAGGAGATTTCTTTTGCCATTCAGACAAGTATATAAAATCATCTATTATAGAATCAGGATTACAGTGTAGCTATTCTAGCTACTGTAAAATATATGGATCACAAGTCGAAGGAATACTTTTTGTTGCACAATCTAACAAAATTGAAGTTTAAAACCAGCACATGTAATACATCACCAATATAATACCTTAACATTAAAGTACATATCAGTTAGTTAGTTATAAATTTTACAATCTAAAAAAACTTCTACACCAATTCAACAGCTTAAGATATACATGACCATCTTTATACAAACTTATAGAGTATTATAATTTCGCATGTTTAGCACAACTTCGTGTATTATTTAATCATATTAACATTTCCCATATGCCCTATATTAAAGTTCATCACATGTATTATGTTCACAATATTAAAGTAATGGGACCAATCTATACTCATAATAAATTCTTTTACAATAAATCTAATCTCAATTATAATAAGCATTGTATTATAGAATATCTTTTAAAAATCAAAGAAAGTTATTAATTTATAGTTAACAAGCTACGTTGACACACGCAGTGAATTTATTTAGGATTAAAGGCTATGAACCGCGGTTGTGGTGGAATGGTAGACACGCAGCGTTGAGGTCGCTGTGGTTTGATAAAAACCTTGGAAGTTCGAGTCTTCTCAACCGCACCATGTAATATTTGAGCATAATATGGAAAATTTATTTAACAGATTTCACTCCAACAAGTATATTACAGAAAAGTCTATCGCAGAACTAAGATGTGGTATCCCAGTATTGCTATATAACAGCAATGATAGCTTACTCATCTTCCCCAGCGAATTAATAGATAATCAATTACTAAACACATTGAAAAAACATTTTAAAGATATCAACATATTAGTAACCGGTAATAGATTAAACTTCATCTTCCAATCTTCAGGAAACCAACTCTCAAGAATCAAAATTAAAGAATCTCATGATCTAGAATATATATCCTCCCTACTAACAGGTCAAGAATTACACAAAGGATCTCTTGTTATTGATAATGTGACAGTAAGTACAAACTCTTTAGATATAACTGCTATTTCCCTAATAAAATTAACAAAACTATTACCCTCAGCAGTTGTTGTTGATATCAATGATTCTGATGTACTACATTGGTGTACTAAAAACAACATCACACCTATAAGACAAGAAATAATCGAGAATTATAATAAAGAATATGAAATTCAGGAAGTATGTAGTTCACCTTTATTTCTAAAAGACTGTTCCAATGCTAAAATAAATGTTTACAGATCACATACTGGGGAACTTGAACATTACGCAATTATTATAGAAAATCCAGATTATAGCAATCCTATCATTAGGATTCATTCTTCATGTTACACTGGTGACCTACTTAACAGCTTATCTTGTGATTGTCGATGTCAACTACATACTGCCATAAAGTTAATGATAGAAAATAAAGGTGGAATAATTTTATACTTAGCCCAGGATGGTCGTGGTATAGGGCTAGCTAACAAAATAAGAACATATCAACTACAAATAAAACACAATTTTGATACTGTAGATGCTAATAGATTCTTTGGATTTGAAGATGATGAAAGGGTATTCATCCCAGCTATAAAAATACTACAGAAATTGGGAATTTCAAGATTGCAATTATTAACAAACAATCCAAATAAAATTTCAGAAATTCAGAATCACGGCATACAAGTTACAAAAATATTACCTATTTTTGTTGACACAAATCAACATAATATTAATTATATCAATACTAAAGCTAAAAGGTTAGGTCACGTTTGCTAGAAGTATTTTTTATGCTATTTTTACATATGAACGTTAATCTGATGTAAATAAATAAGGTATACACTCTGCAACGACTATCTGATTAACAGAAATTTTTATTTTTGTAAGTATAGCTTAAAACTATAAGGTTGATGATACGTATGTTTAATAAATTCAGAAAGAAGAATAATAAAAATGATAATAACAAACTATCAAACGCAAATTTAGAAACAACATACAGTTGGCACGTCAGTCGTTATAACTCAGTTGTTATACAAAGAAATATGCTACTGTTTTTTACCATGCTAGCATTAAGCGCAGTAGGAATCAGCGTTTTCGTCATTTTTAATATAAGCAAAAACAGAACTATTGAACCATTTGTAGTAGAAATAGAGAAAAAATCTGGAATCACAACTTTAGTAAACCCTGTATCAGTCAAACAATACTCAGCAGACGAAGTTTTAAATAATCATTTTATAATAGAATATGTAAGATCTAGAGAGCTTTTTGACCCTAATAATTTTCAATATAACTATTACACAAAAGTTCGTCTATTTTCTAACCAAACAACATACAGTGAGTTCCGTAACTGGATAAGGCTAAGTAATCCTGCAAGTCCTTTAAACTTATATGCAAATGTAACATCAGGATATCTTAAAATCAGATCTTTACAGCATTTGCGTCCAGGAAGTGTACAAATCAGGTTCTCCTTAGAATTTAACCATCCAAGTGGCATAATAAAAAAAGATAGAATAGCTACATTATCATTTCAATACGTAACTCTTGAAATGAATGAACAAGAACGGCAAATTAATCCTTTAGGATTCCAGATAACTTACTATAGGGCAGATGATGAATTTCTATAAAATCTATACAATACTACTATTAGTTTTAGTAATGATGTTTAACAGCAGTGCATATGCCATCAACAGGGTTGATAATCCTGTAACAGTAGACAGTAGGATTAAAACTTTCGTATACAGTAATAATGAAATCTATAATGTAGTTTTTAACTATGGTTACCACTCGTACATTGAATTTTCAAAAGGTGAAACTATCAAAATGTTAGCAATGGGTAACACTGTAAGCTGGAAAGTAAAACCAGTTGGTAACAAACTATTCATAATGCCATTAGAAAAAAACGGAAGAACAAATATGTTAATAGAAACAAACAAAGGAAGAAGTTATGCCTTTGACCTTATATGTCGTAGTGCAAATGAATCTAGTGATGACAATAATGACCAAGCAGGCTATTCTGATCTAATAGATTTAACATATATAGTACGTTTCTACTATCCAAAAACCGAAGAAGATTTCGAACTAAATCAAGTAAAGCTGCCAGACATTTCTGTGCCTAGTGCAGTACAAAAAATAAAAAAGCATGTTGTAATAAAACCTAACAATACAAGTAATCACTATATTTTAGAGACAAAATCAGAAAATCAAAACATACTACCTGTAGAATTATTTGATGACGGAAAACTTACATATTTTAAGTTCTCAAATGATAACCAAATTATTCCACAAATTTTCATATACAATAACTCTGAGAAAAAAGTACCTTGCAAAATGTTATTATTACAAAATTATGTAATAATAAAGGGTGTACATAAGAACTTATATCTAGAATATAAAAGTGAATCTGTAAAAATTACTAATAAAAAATTATAATAAAACTTACCATGGTACACTATGTCAGAAGAAAATCAAAACAACCAATACACAGAAATTGAAGAGAATGTAAACGTTGTTGGAGTAAATAAAGGAAAAAAATTTATCACAATAGGAGTGATGTTAGTTGGACTAGGGTTTGCTTATTATTATTTCTTCACAGGCAAAAAACCAGATGATAGTCTCAACAAACCACAAACAACAGAAGAAGCAGACATAGAAAAATTATTAAAAGAATCTGTACCACCAACCCAAGAAGTATCTCCACCTATAAACATTCCACCTCAATTACCGGAGTTACCACCTTTAGTATCACCATCTTTACCATCAATTCCGACAGTTGAAAAACCTAAAGTACTAGAGATACCCAAAATACCAAAAATTAAACCAAAACAACCTGTTGAAATTAAACCTAAACCGCAGCCCCAACCTGAACCTTTACCAAAAATACCTTTACCCGTTCAAAATAAAATAGACATAGCTGCTCCTATTGCACCTATAACAACAGGATATGACAAAGAAAGAAGAGCTACATCAATGTTAGCAGTTTCAGGAGGACAAAATGTAGCATCTGGCACTTCTGAAAACGGAGAGAGAGAATCAAATATTGATACTACAATTAACAAGATGAATTCCATTATTTCTTTACAAACTACATCTTCTCCTAATGTAGTAGCAACAAAAGTGAGTAATTTAGAGTTAACAATTTTACAAGGAAAAATAATTGATGTCGTCTTAGAAACTGCTATTAATTCAGATTTACAAGGTACACTAAGAGGAATAGTAGCAAGAGACGTCTATGCTGAAGCTAGCAATACAGTAATGATTCCAAAAGGATCTAGATTAATAGGAAGTTATTCTTTTGATGCTAGCCCCGGAAAAACTAGAGTTCAAATATCTTGGAATAGAGTTATCCTCCCTCATGGTATTGACATAACACTTGACTCCAACGGAACAGATGAATTAGGAAGACAAGGAGCTTCAGGTGTTGTTGATACAAAAATAGGCAATATATTAACTTCAACAATACTGTTAGCTGGTGTATCTATAGCAACATCCTATGCTACATCAAAAATCCCTGAGATTAACAACTATCCTATTTTAGAGTCAGATAGCAAAGAAAAAAAGGATAAGGAGAAAGATGACACAGGTGATAAGTCTAAATCTACAAAAACTACATTACCTGTAAAAATTTTATCTCAGGCAGTAGATGATTTTTCAAACTCTATAAAAGATATAATAAAGAAATATTCTAATAATAATCCTACAGTATACGTAGACCAAGGTACTTTGCTAAAAGTATTTGTTAATAAAGACATTGTGTTCCCAAAGTCAGCAGTTCGTGGAATAGACATTGTTAATTAATTATAAAGGATTTATATGACAACAAGCTATGCCGCCTTAGATACGTATCTCGAACCACTACAATCCATCTTTCATGAAGATGGGGTAAATGAAGTATCTATTAACCAGGAATGTGAAGTATGGATAGAAAACAGAGGAAATATACGTTGTGAATCCATTCCGACCCTAAATTTATCGCATTTAAAAGCATTAGGCAGACTAATAGCACAAGCTACAGAACAAAAGATAAGCGAAGAAAATCCATTATTATCAGCAACTTTACCTAATGGCTATCGTATACAAATCGTATTTCCTCCAGCCTGTGAAGCAACCACAGTAGTCATGTCAATTAGAAAACCATCAGCAATGCAACTTTCATTAGATGACTATGAAAAAATGGGCGCATTTAACCAAGCTGTAACAGAAACTCAAGAAAATAATACAGATAATCAATTAAAAGAACTATTAAAGCAAAAAAAGATCAAGCAATTTCTAGAACATGCTATAATAAACAAAAAAAACATAATAATTAGTGGTGGTACATCAACAGGAAAAACAACTTTTACCAATGCAGCATTACGAAGTATACCTCAGAATGAAAGGCTAATAACAGTAGAAGATGCAAGAGAAATTGTTTTAAGTAATCATCCAAACAGAGTCCATTTAATTGCCTCAAAAGGAGGACAAGGTAGAGCTAAAGTCAGCACTCAAGATTTAATAGAGGCATGTCTAAGATTGCGTCCAGATAGGATAATAGTAGGAGAATTACGTGGATCTGAAGCATTTAGCTTTTTAAGAGCAATTAATACAGGCCATCCTGGTTCCATATCAACGTTACACGCTGACACACCAATGATGGCACTAGAACAATTAAAATTAATGGTTATGCAAGCAGGACTTGGCATACCTCCAGATCAAATAATTAATTACATCACTAATATAGTAGATATTGTAATACAGTTAAAAAGAGGATCAGAGGGTAAAAGGTATGTATCAGAAATATTATTCACTAAATCTTTACAGAAAAATGGTTAAATGATACGTAAGTTTTATAATTAAGTTGTTATTTTTATGGATAGTGTAAGTGCAAACCACATACGTAATATTTTATTCCTGGTCTTAGGAGCATTCTTCGGGTTGGAATTTTGCTTTTATCTATCAGGGGTTTTATTTATCTTAATGGTATGGGGACCAGACTATCTAGATTTCAACGCTATAAATCCTAGTTTCAGCGACTTTCCAGACAGAATTTGGCCTACTGTTTTTAATTACGTAGAACACTGGTGGCATAATCCTTCTTCATACGATGCAATACTATTAGTAAAGTTAATATCATCACTATGTATACCAATAGGTATCCTAAGTATAGTATTGTGGAATTTAAGAAACATACTATTCGATTGGAGACCATTTAAAAAGAAAGAATCATTACATGGAGATTCAAGATGGGCAACAGAAAAAGATATTCGAAAAATAGGATTACGTAGTAGAAAAGGTATACTACTAGGAAAAGACAAAAGAGGTTATCTTATTGCTGATGGATTTCAACATGCTTTACTATTTGCACCAACCGGATCTGGGAAAGGTGTAGGTTTTGTAATACCAAACTTATTGTTTTGGGAAGACTCTGTAATAGTACATGACATAAAATTAGAAAACTATGATCTCACAAGTGGATGGAGGAAAAAAAGAGGACAAGAAGTATTTGTGTGGAATCCAGCTCAACCTGATGGGGTAAGTCACTGTTACAATCCATTGGATTGGATAAGCTCTAAACCAGGACAAATGGTGGATGATGTACAAAAAATCGCCAATCTAATAATGCCTGAACAAGACTTTTGGTACAACGAAGCACGTAGTTTATTTGTAGGAGTAGTATTATATCTACTAGCAGTACCAGAAAAAGTAAAATCCTTTGGAGAAGTTGTACGAACAATGCGTAGTGATGACGTAGTCTACAACTTGGCAGTTGTATTAGACACTATAGGGAAAAAAATTCACCCAGTTGCATATATGAATATAGCTGCATTCTTACAAAAAGCTGATAAAGAGCGTTCAGGTGTAGTATCAACTATGAACTCATCTTTAGAATTATGGGCAAACCCGTTAATAGATACAGCAACAGCTTCAAGTGATTTTAATATTCAAGAATTTAAAAGAAAAAAAGTAACAGTATATGTTGGATTAACACCAGACAACTTAACTCGTCTTAGGCCTTTAATGCAGGTATTCTATCAGCAAGCAACAGAGTTTTTATGTCGAACTTTACCATCGGATGATGAACCTTACGGTGTATTGTTTTTAATGGATGAGTTTCCAACATTAGGAAAGATGGAGCAATTTCAAACTGGTATTGCATATTTCCGTGGATATAGAGTTAGATTATTTTTGATTATCCAAGACACTGAACAGCTTAAAGGTATATATGAGGAAGCAGGAATGAACTCATTTCTGTCAAATTCTACTTATAGAATTACTTTTGCAGCAAACAATATTGAAACTGCAAACCTAATATCACAGCTAATAGGCAATAAAACAGTTAATCAGGAATCTTTAAATAGACCTAAATTTTTAGATTTAAACCCTGCCTCTCGTTCATTACACATATCAGAAACACAAAGAGCGTTATTATTACCTCAAGAAGTTATAATGTTACCTAGAGATGAACAAATACTTTTAATAGAGTCTACTTATCCTATAAAATCAAAAAAAATAAAATATTATGAAGACAAAAACTTTACAAAAAAATTATTGAAAAGCACTTTCGTACCTACTCAAGAACCTTACGATCCTAATAATGTAAAAATAACAAAAAAAGAAAATGAAGACCCTATCCCTAGTATTGAAAGTGATATTCCTGAAAACAAACCTAACAACACTGAAAATAATCTAACAGAAGAAGGTGCTATATATAACAGTACAGAAACAAATTATGAAGATGATGAAGACGAAGATGATGATTTTAACTTCGATGATTTAGATGAGTACATAGATGAAGATGAAGAGTACAGCGAACAGCCTGAAGAAGACTATGACTATACCGATGAAGAAGATGAAGATGAAGAAGAAGATGAAGAAGACAACGATTACAACAATAGTAATGAAGATGATGACTATGAAAATAATAATATAAGCAACTCACACCATGAAAATGATTTTGACAATCACAATGAAAAACCTGTCAAGGATCAAGATATAAAAAATGATAAACAGTAATTTTCTTATAAGACGCAAGCTGTGATTAAAGTGTAATTAACCAACATTCAATTCACACCATAGGTAAGTTTACTTTGTCACTTTTAACATACGTAAATACATTATAACAGCGCAGAATAGCATTTAATTCTTAATTACCAACTACACCATAGGTAAGTTTACTTTGTATACTTTTACATACATAAATATATTATAACAGCGTAGAATAGCTTTTTATTCTTAATTCCCAACTACATCATAGGTAAGTTTACTTTGTACACTTTTACATACATAAATATATTATAACAGCGTAGAATAGCTTTTTATTCTTAATTCCCAACCACGCCATAGGTAGGTCTACTTTGTCCACTTTTACATACGTAAACATATTACAGCGCAGGATAGCACTTAATTCTTAATTACTAACCGCACCATAGGTAAGTTTACTTTGTATACTTTTACATACATAAATATATTACAATAGCGCAGAACAGCTTTTTATTTTTAATTCCCAACCACGCTATAGGTAAGTCTACTTTGTCCACTTTTACATACGTAAACATATTACAATAGCGCAGGATAGCACTTAATTCTTAATTACCAAAACTCAAACCTTAAGCAAACACTTAGATATTATGCACACACCAATTTTCCGCCTTTATACTAAATTGAATAGCTATATACGAAGACTTATATTCCTATCACCGTTTATTATCAATTACATTAACAACAACTATCACTCTGTTTTAATCATTTCAGCAAAGTTCTTCTGAAAAAGGCAAAAGACTAATGGCTAACTCACTAATAAAATTCAGCTACTTTTTAGTACATATCACTAACTATATACATTTTTACTTCAAAAAATTGCTTATAACCTATAATATCAGCAAAATTCCACTTTTACTTTCAATCACTTAATATATGATTTCTCCCATATAAAAAGCAGGTAAATAAACAAAAAAATAGCAAGCAATACTTAATAAAAGCATCACTTGCTATCTCAAGACTAAACCTTACAATTATACAATATCATTTACTACATTGTGATTAATATTCTCATGGTTAGTAAAGTAATTATGTTCCATAAAATAAAGGCTAACATTACAACACACAGGAACATTACTTAATAAACCACCTAATAAGTCTTTCACATCTTGAAATCCATACATATACATTTCATACCCACAAACATACTGTCCAGGTTTTGACATAGGACATAACATTCCACTTTCAAATATTGTTGAAACTATAGAATCCATACTTTCTAAGCATTCGATAGGTGATATTATATCTTCACTACCTTTTACAGTCTGTGAATCCTTTACAATCTCAAATTCTTGTTCGCAAGTTTCACAAACTTTATCTTCCTCCTTTATAACGATTGGATTAAATGAAGGTGCAAACATTTCATCTTTCTCTACAACAACCGGAATCACTTGACCTAATGGCAAATCTTCTACTAGAATTTCAGGGTTAGTTTTTTCTTGTTCAACTTTAGAAACTTCACTTTCTGCAACAAATGGCTCTGATGAAGGTTGAGATACTATTTCATCTTCTTTCTGATGAGATTCAGTTATTCCACTTTCTTTTTCTGTTTCTCCTTGATGGGATTCAATTTCACTTTCTCTCTCTGTAACAACTTGAGCTGGCTGATCTGATACACCAGATTCATGACTCGCAACATCTTGCAAATCTTTTATTAAAACTTCAGGGTTAGTTTCTTCTTGTTCAACTTTAGAAACTTCACTTTCTGCAACAAATGGCTCTGATGAAGGTTGAGATACTATTTCATCTTCTTTCTGATGAGATTCAGTTATTCCACTTTCTTTTTCTGTTTCTCCTTGATGGGATTCAATTTCACTTTCTCTCTCTGTAACAACTTGAGCTGGCTGATCTGATACACCAGATTCATGACTCGCAACATCTTGCAAATCTTTTATTAAAACTTCAGGGTTAGTTTCTTCTTGTTCAACTTTAGAAACTTCACTTTCTGCAACAAATGGCTCTGATGAAGGTTGAGATACTATTTCATCTTCTTTCTGATGAGATTCAGTTATTCCACTTTCTTTTTCTGTTTCTCCTTGATGGGATTCAATTTCACTTTCTCTCTCTGTAACAACTTGAGCTGGCTGATCTGATACACCAGATTCATGACTCGCAACATCTTGCAAATCTTTTATTAAAACTTCAGGGTTAGTTTCTTCTTGTTCAACTTTAGAAACTTCACTTTCTGCAACAAATGGCTCTGATGAAGATTGAGATACTATTTCATCTTCTTTCTGATGAGATTCAGTTATTCCACTTTCTTTTTCTGTTTCTCCTTGATGGGATTCAATTTCATTTTCTCTTTCTGTAACAACTTGAGCTGGCTGATCTGATACACCAGATTCATGACTCGCAACATCTTGCAAATCTTTTATTAAAACCTCAGGGTTAGTTTTTTCTTGTTCAACTTTAGAAACTTCACTTTCTGCAACAAATGGCTCTAATGAAGGTTGAGAGACTGTGTCATCTTCTTGCTCTTGCTGATAAATTTCAGAACCCAGATCCTGTGGTTGCACAATATTCTTATTACCAAAACCTAATATACGCATAATTATGTCTATCAAGCCATCAGTATTACTCCGTATATCGGCTGTACTTATGTTACTATTATCAATATCCATAAAAATCTCCTTTAATTTTAAACGTATTGCCAAATCCAACTCCACAATCAATTCTCTATCATAAAATAACATACTCTATAGAATTGATAGCTCATATACGTATTAGGATGTTACCTAAACATTAACCAAACTACTTAACTCTACGATGTATAAGTTTAACTACAACTCCACATCTATACCTTGTAAAATAATAAATACTAATTGAACTTGGCAAGAAAAAACATTACAATAAAAACCGTTACATTATTATTAATAACCCTGTAATGACACACTTTATAACGGATAGGTGCATAAGATGCAAATACACTGATTGTGTTGAAGTATGCCCGGTAGATTGTTTCTATGAAGGAGCTAATATGTTAGTAATAGATCCTGATCAATGTATAGACTGTGGTGTGTGTGTCCCAGAATGTCCCATCGATGCAATCGTCCCAGATGATTTTATAAGAGACGTATTAGAATGCAATGATAGCGCATTAAACGAAGAACAGAAAAACCTTAAAAAGTTTTATGAAATAAATAAAAAATTCTCTAAAGAATGGAACAACATAACTTCTGCTAAACCTCCATATTCAGACGCAGAATCCCACAAGTACACAAAAAATAAGTTTATTTATTTTGATGAAAATTTAAGTGAATAGCATTACGCTTTCTATGTAATATAAACTTGCTATTAGCAAATCTATACCGACCTAAATGTTCATGATGTATCAAGCTGCATTTTTCTAAATTGTGACTATGACACAATTTTATACTGAACAACAACTTATACGATATTTTTTATTACAGTACAGTAATTAAGAATTTATACAAGACAATTCTCACATATTCTCAGTCCCCACACAACTATTTACAGAGGCTGTATGGAAAAACAGAAGCTATGCAAATTTCGCAGAAAATGGCTACATAAAAAACGTAAATTATTATATAAATACAAAATAGAATTATCTGCATTAAATGGATCTATCTACATCACCAGAAACACATGCACATCCTATTCACATGATTGCATCAGCTGCAGCATCTGTTTCTTTATTACTAAATAAGACTATCAAAAACAACACATTCCAAATAAAAAAACCATCCTTTATTAAAATTAATATCTAAACCAAACAACACCACCTCAAAATCAGAATTCATCGAAGGAATTCTTACTTATAAACTTATTAGCGGTAATGCTTATATTTTGACAATAGAAAATCATGATATGATTCCCAAAGAATTACATCTTTTGCGACCAGATAGAATTGAGATTACTCCAGGAAAAGATAATAGGCCATATTCATATCGCTATTCTATAAATAATTATCACTATGACTATAAGATTAATAAATCAACAATATCGTAACAAAGATTAACTCATTTTAAGCATGGCATCCAAAGACCTTTTAGCCATACTACTAATTTCAGGATCAAGGGTAATTTCAGGATAACCATTTTTTAAACATAAATACAATTTTTCTAAAGTATTCAAACGCATATGTGGGCATTTACTACATGAAACACATCCACCACTATCTGAAGTTTTTACTATATAAAAAGTGCTTCCAGAAGAAACTTTTTTCATTTGATGAATAATTCCTTCTTCAGTCAACACTATAAACTCTGAATTAGGATTATCAGAAGAAAATTTTAATAACTGAGTTGTCGATCCAATGAAATGAGCATATTTTAGTAAATGCCCAGGACATTCAGGATGAGCTAGAACATATGCTTTATCATGTCTAACCATCATATCAATTAACTCTCGTTCAGAAAAACTTTCATGCACTATACAAGTACCAGGCCATAAAATCATTTTCCTATTCGTTTTCTTTTCTAGAAAAGCTCCCAAAAATTTATCTGGAGCAAATAGAATTTGTTTTTCTTCTGGTATTTGTCTTATTATCTTTTCAGCACTTGAAGATGTACAAATGATATCAGAATAAGCTTTAACCTCCGCTAAAGAATTTATATATGTAATTGATACACAATCTTTATGTAACTCACGAAATTTTTTAAAACTCTCTGCATCACAAGAATCAGCTAAAGAACATCCAGCATTTAAATCTGGTAATAAAACCTTTTTGGCAGGATTAATTATTTTCGCAACTTCAGCCATAAAGTACACACCACAAAATACAATAACATCAGCTGTTGTGGTGGCTGCCTTTCTGGAAAGTTCTAAAGAATCACCAATAAAATCAGCAATATCTTGTATCTCTGAATCCTGATAGTAATGAGCAAGAATTACAGCATTACTTTCCTGAGCCAAATGACGTATTTCTTGCAATAGTGTTATGACATCAAGTTCTTTCATTTAATCATTATGACAAAAAAATTACTTTTTAACAACCAAATACATAATGTTCCACGAGTTAAAAATACAATTCTGCAAAGAATATAATTCCTTATAAATCTTGCTTATTTCAAATATATTATATTGTTCATCACTAACTTTTTTTGTATATACACCTGTCAATTTCATACTCAATAAGAAAGCACGAAATGACTTATGATATTGACGATAATTACAACAAAATGCATATTGTACTTTAACATTAAAGGAATTTACTATATTTATAAATTCATTCATTTTATAAAATTGACTAAAAGATCCTCCTACTTTTTCAATTACATTATTCAATTCGATTAGAGTTCCAAATATTGGAATTGCCACATACAATATACCATCAGATTTCATGACTCGAAACAATTCCAATAAAGAAATGCTAACATCACGAGACCATTGTAAAACCATTGAGGCAATAATAACATCAAAAAAATTTTCATAAAATGGCATTACATCCATATGGCAATTTACTGACAATGCATTATTCTTTTTCTTAGCTAAAACACACATTTCCCGAGATAAATCTACTTGAATCAAATTATGATTTGCAACATTTAAGAATTTACTCATATTTCCAGTACCACACCCTACATCTAATATGTTTCTCTTATCACAACTTTCTAACACCACAGTGCTACATAATTCACGCAAAATCACGTCTTGTATATGAGAGTATTTATCATACGAACTTGCTGCATTATCGAATGCTTTTTGTATTTTTTGAGTAATAAGACCCATATTGTATAATTACTAACAACAAAAACAATATTCATAAATAAAGGCAAAATAGCAACGTACATTAAAGTCATTACAAATTATACAAATACTTATCAGCTCAGAAATTAAATACACACCCTATAAAAACAGCTTCCACATCTATTAACATAGGATGTATTATATTAAGTCTAACATAGCTATAAGACAAACACATATTACTTGTTACAGACTCACATAGAACCTGTACTACATTACCTACAAAGTTTTACACCTTTAGTATATTACTAAATCAATTCAACTCAATAAAATTTATATATATCAAAGAGTTTTATCAATGAATTTCTTTAAAAAAAAGTCAATACAAGACAATTCTTACACATTCTCAGTTCCCATACAACTATTTACAGAGGCTGTATGGAAAAACAGAAGCTATGCAAATTTCGCAGAAAATGGCTACATAAAAAACGTAATTGCTTTTAGATCTATTCACATGATTGCATCAGCTGCAGCATCTGTTTCTTTATTACTAAATAAGACTATCAAAAACAACACATTCCAAATAAAAAACCATCCTTTATTAAAATTAATATCTAAACCAAACAACACCACCTCAAAATCAGAATTCATCGAAGGAATTCTTACTTATAAACTTATTAGCGGTAATGCTTATATTTTGACAATAGAAAATCATGATATGATTCCCAAAGAATTACATCTTTTGCGGCCAGATAGAATTGAGATTACTCCAGGAAAAGATAATAGGCCATATTCATATCGCTATTCTATAAATAATTATCACTATGACTATAAGATTAATAAATCAACAAATTATTCACAAATCCTACACATAAAAAACTTTCATCCACTTAATGATTATTATGGATTATCCCCTATAGAAGCAGCTTCATACAGTATAGATCAACATAACCAGGCTGGATCTTGGAACCAAGCAATGCTACAAAATGGAGCTAGACCAAGCGGGGCATTAATTGTAAACGCAAAAAGTAACAACAATGGTAATTTAACACAAGAACAATACACTCGTTTAAAATCACAAGTAGATGAATTCTATTCTGGTCCAAGAAATGCTGGAAGACCAATATTACTTGAAGGGGGATTAGATTGGAAAGAAATGAGTTTATCCCCTAAAGATATGGATTTTATCGAATCAAAGCATAGTTCAGCACGTGACATTGCATTAGCATTTGGTGTACCACCCCAATTGCTTGGTATTCCTGGAGATAATACCTATAATAATCTTATCGAAGCAAGGCTTTCACTATGGGAACAAACAATATTACCTCACTTAGACAATATTATTTCACATTTTAACAATTGGTTAATACCCAGGTTCGGAAGCAATATGTTTTTATCATATGATAAAGATTCCATCTCTGTATTAACAGAAAAAAGAAAACAGCTCTGGCAATACGTAGAAAATGCAACTTTCATGACTATCAATGAAAAAAGAGCAGCTTTTGGGTTACCACCAATAGAGAATGGAAATACTCTATAAAAAAATATTATCACAATTTTAATGATTTCTGAGATTTCGCAAATTTTCAATAATTAGACATTACATGATATATCTCAGCACTCATTGTCAATTTTATTAACAAATAATTAGTAGAAGTTTTTTTATGCAACAAAAAACATGTAATTTATTTTTATCTGAAAAAAATATAAAACAATCTGGTACTTTTTCAGGATATGCAAGTGTGTTCAACATCGTTGATAAACAAAAGCATATCATACTACCAGGGGCCTTTAGTAATTCTGTAAAAAATTCACACAAAATAAAGCTATTATGGCAACACAATTCGACAGAACCCATAGGCAACATCACAAGCTTGACTGAAGACAATATAGGACTCTATATAACAGCAAATTTACTACTAGACTTACAAAAAGGGAAAGAAGCGTATTTAATGATTAAAAATGGTATCATTAATGCGTTGTCAATAGGATATAGTATAATAGATGACTACATAGATGCAAAAACAGGTGTAAGGGTACTAAAGAAAATATCCTTATGGGAAGTTAGTTTAGTCACATTTCCTGCTAATATATATTCAAAGGTCACCAATGTTAAAGATACACATGAAGATTTAGCAACATCTTTTATAAAAGCTAAACTCACACTAGATAGATTAAGCTCAATAATCGATTTTTAAGTCAACTTTTTTTACATCACTTAAATCAATAACTATTTTATAAATACACCTATCATCAGCCTCTTTAATGGAAAATACAGCTCCACTTTTATGTTTAAAAACTTCATTTGTCATAGGTACTCTACCGATCATAGATAAAATGAGTCCACCTATTGTTACATAATCATCTTCTTTACAATCTCTAAAATCAATATTGAAAATTTCTTCCAAGTTTTTAACTAATACCCTGGCATTTACTTCAATTTTATTATCAGAGATATTAACAATACTTGGAACAGTGGGAACATCGTGCTCATCGTCTATATCACCTACTATTTCTTCAATAAGATCCGCCATAGTCACTAATCCTTCTGTTCCACCATACTCATCTACTACTACAGCAACATGTATGTGAGAAGATTGCATTTTTATAAATAAGTTGACTGCTTTCATAGATGGAGGGATATACATAACCTCACGAATTATATTTCTCACATTAAAATCATTATGAAAATTTGAAATTATGTCTTTAATGTGAATAAACCCTATTATGTTATCCAAATTGTTCTCATATGCTGGAATTCTGGTGTACTGCCCGCTCACTACCTTATCTATCAAGTTTTTGCTATCAGGTACATCTGTAATGTCTATGGCATAAATTTCTGTTCTAGGAATCATTACATCTCTCACCAAGCAATCATTGAACTTTCTAAGATTATAAAACATGCGGGAGTTGGTGAAACACTCGTTATCATCAATCAAATTGTTTTCGACAACCCTTTTTAATTTAGGCATTCTCTCTATCATAAATGAAACTAACTTAGCGCTTAACGACTCTTTTAAAGATAACCTATCTTCACTATCACTATTATCAGAAAGTTTATCACTCATATACAATTTGTAATTCTTTATTATCACTCAAGTATACTATTCAAAACTTTATTTTCTATATAAAGTTTGTGTTAATAAGTTTGTTAATAACCCGATACGAAATGTGTTAGTAAAAGTTGTCCACATTCTGTTACATAGTTATCCACAGAGTTATTAGGAACATGAAGTTCGCAATAACTGTCGTATCAGGTGTTGGTTAAAACTACAGTTATCAACATAATTCACATATTACTTATACACACATATTATAGCAGAAAATCAGTATAATATACACTTTATTAACAGAGTTATTCACAAAAAAACATCAGTAAAATCTACTCACATATTTTGCAAAAATAAGTTTTATTCACATAATTCACAGAGATAAACTATAAAAACTATCTGTAAGGATATAATATATATAATTTCTATAATGGAGAGTTTATGTTAAAGACTATAACAAGCAGGGCCAAGCAAAAAGAGATTCCAGTCTGGTTCATGCGCCAAGCCGGTAGATACTTACCGGAGTACCGCAAGGTGGCAGAGGAGGCAGGAAGCTTTCTAGAACTGTGTTATACACCAGAGCTGGTAAAGGAGGTTACATTACAACCAGTAAGGAGGTTCGGCTTGGACGCGGCGATAATATTTTCAGACATACTGGTAATCCCTGACGCCTTAGGTTGCAAAGTAGAATTCACGAAAGAGAAAGGACCCGAGTTGCAGCTAATATCTAACCACTCAGAAATAAGCGTTCCCGAAGAAGCTGCATTGGATCATCTTAAAAATGTTTTTAGGGGTATAAAAGAAGTAAGAAAGTCCTTACAAAGAGACAAGCCATTGATAGGGTTTGCAGGTGCACCTTGGACTATAGCCTCTTATATGATAGGAAGAGATAAAAATTTCTCAAAAATAAGAGAGATGTGTTATTCACAAACTAAAAACCTAGAAAAAATAGTAGAAAAAATTACAAAGGTGACAACCTTATACTTAATAAAACAAATAGAAAGCGGTGTAGACATAATACAAATTTTTGATAGCAATGCAGGAATTGTACCAGCCGGCGAATTCAAAAAGTGGATAATAGACCCAACGAAAGAAATAGTCTCGTCTATACGTAAACTTTATCCAGAATTCCCCATCATAGGATTTCCTAAGGGTGCAGGAGTGATGTACAAGCAGTTTTCAGAAGAAACGGAAGTTTCAGTCACAAGTGTCGACTATAATACCCCAATGTCTTGGGCAAAAAGTAACATTCCGTCAGTACTACAAGGAAATATAGATCCATATCTAGTAGCGTATGACAAAAGTAAGGCAATATCCCAAACGAAAGAACTAATCAATATAATGAAGGACAAACCTTTCATATTTAACTTAGGTCATGGAGTAATACCAAGTACCCCTATAGCTAATATTGCAGCACTTGTAGACACAATAAAATCTGTTGTTTAATACATTATTAAAAACAACACTGTAAAATATGAACTTGACAATCTATTGCTTTGACTATAGAAAATTAATAAATAAAAATAATCTTTAAAGGATACCATAATGAAAGGGAAGCTACATGATTATCATCTAGTAAACCCTAGCCCATGGCCATTGTTATTCTCTCTCACAATATTGATAACAGCGTTAGGAGCAGTCGGAACAATTCATGGATCACATATCAGCAAAATTGTACTTGCATTTGGTATGTCTTCTGTAAGTATAGTCTTGTATAAATGGTGGAAAGACGTAGTTACAGAAGCAATTAGAGACAATTGCCATACTGAAATTGTAAAGAAAGGAATTAGGTTGGCTATGGCTGCCCTTATTCTTTCAGAAACAATGTTCTTTTTTGGCTTCTTTTGGTCGTTTTTTAAAGCTTGGTTATTTCCTGTATACATGCTCGAAAATCTAGTACCGAGCAAACTATTATCTTGGCCTCCATCTGGCATTACTAAACTTGACCCTTGGTCTATACCTTTATTGAATACAGTTATTCTCTTATTGTCAGGTTGTACTTTAACTTGGTCTCACTATTCATTGATAAACGATGATAACAAAAACACAGTAAAAATGTTAGGGATGACTTTATTGCTTGGTATTACATTCTCTGTATTTCAGGCTATAGAGTATCTACATATAGGATTTTCCTTCCGTGAAACTGGGGAAAAAGCCATATATTCTTCAAATTTTTATATGATGACAGGTTTTCATGGAGTACATGTAATAGTTGGTACACTATTTTTAACTATATGTTGGCTTAGAGCAAAAAGAAATCAGTTATCTCCAGAAAACCATATAGGTTTTGAATGTGCAGCATGGTATTGGCATTTTGTTGATGTCATATGGTTATTATTGTTTTTTTTCTTGTACTGGATAAGTTCATAACATGAAAATAATGGGTCTTGACCCTGGCTTAAATTGTACGGGATGGAGCATATTATCTGTTAGCAAGGATATAAAACTTATAGATAAGGGTACTGTAGTAACCAATAGTAAGGAAGATACTGGTCAAAGGTTAAGAAAAATACACACGGATGTTCTCGATATCCTTAGGTTGTATCAGGTAGATAGTGCATCTATGGAGGAAATATTCATAAATAAAAATCCTAAATCTTCAATATCACTATGTTATGCTAGAGGTATTTTACTATTAACTTTAAGTACTAAGGATATACCAGTGTTTGAATATTCTACAAACTATGTCAAAAAGTCAATTACAGGAAACGGCCATGCCAAGAAAGAACAGGTGTCCTTTATGATAGAAAAGATTCTTAATGTCAAATGTTCAGGTACTTATGATATTTCTGACTCAATAGCTGTTGCTCTATGTCACGCTTACTCTAAAAAAAGCTTTTAACATTTTACTACAATCCTATATTTAACTTGTTTTCTTTTCCACTTAGCATTCGTGCTATGTTGTCAGCATGTTGTGTAATGATTAATAGTGACATAGCTATAAAAACGGCTGTGTCATTCATTGTGTAATACATGTACACTAGCAACGCTACAAAAATAGTCGACACAATAGATGATAATGAAGAGTACTTAAATATTGCAAAAAGTGTAATCCAAATAAATAAAAAGCATATTACAAACTTATATTCAATAAGCACCATTGATCCTAAAAGTGTAGATATTCCTTTACCACCCTTAAATAATAACCACACAGGAAACATATGTCCTATTATAGAAAACATAGCAGATATAAAAGCAAATGTCTGATCCGTACTATAAATTTTAGCTAACAAAACTGATATTAACCCTTTGACTGCATCTAAAAGTAAGGTCATCACAGCTAGTTTTTTGCTTTTTCTAAAAACATTCGTTGCTCCTATATTCCCTGATCCTACTTTTCTAATATCACCTAGCCCTCCAATGTAAGATAATATTAAGCCAAATGGTATAGATCCTATTAAATAGGATAATACTATTACAACAGCATGTATGTTCATATTATTTTGTAATAAATTCATATTGGAATAATATAAGATTTTTACATTACTTCAATGTTGTTATAATATAGTGTACAAAAAGACGTAATAAATATGAAAATCTCATTTTCAGAAATTATACATAATGCATTAAAAGAAGATTTAGGAGACAAAGGTGATATAACTACTAATAGTATATTAATTAATGAAAAAGTAAATTTTGCAATAAATACAAGAGAAAATTTAGTAGTTTGTGGAATTCCTATACTAGAAGAAGTCTTTAATATGAATAAAGAGCATGTAAAGTATGAAATTCATAAGAAAGATGGAGATATAACAGGAAAAAATAGCACCTTAGTAAGTGGAGAAGCATTAGCAATATATTTACTGCCTATTGAAAGAGTTATTTTAAACTTCATTCAGCATGCTTCTGGTATAGCGTCAATCACTAGGCAATTTGTCGATGAAGTATCTGGAACAAAAGTTAAGATTCGTAGCACTAGAAAAACTACTCCTGGTTTAAGAATGTTAGATAAATATTCTGTATGTATTGGTGGTGGGGAAAGTTATAGAGACAATTTGTGTGATGGTGTACTTATAAAAGATAATCATATAGCTAGCTGTGGAAGTATTACCTTAGCTATACAAAGGCTTAGAAAAAATCTAAAAAATGAATATATTGCTATTGAATGTGACAATATATCTCAAGTTGAGGAATCACTGTCTAATAATGTAGATATGATATTGTTAGATAATATGAGTATTAGTGAAATAAAAAAAGCGGTTGATATAGTTAATGGAAAATCAGTTTTAGAAGTTTCTGGATGTGTGAACATAAGAAATGTCAGAAACATTGCACTAACAGGAGTAGATTATATTTCTATTGGGTGTATAACTAACTCTTTTCAAAATAAAGATATAGGACTTGACATAGAGTACAACAATAATAAGTAGTTTTGTTGACATATATTATAACTCTATATTAACAGTTATTGGGGTTCAGTTTGACCTGATATCTTTCCAAAAACTTTTTACTTTCTGAAAAAAGCCAGTCGACTGAGGATTACAATCTACGTTAGGTTCATCATCAAACTTTTGTAATAATTCTTTTTGCTTTTTAGTTAACTTCACAGGAGTTTCTACAGTTATCTGTATGTACATATCTCCTCTTTTTGATGAATTTATAATTGGCATTCCTTTTTCTTTAAGTCTTAATTTATCTCCGTTTTGTGATCCTTCTGGGACTTTCACTTTTGTCCATGTTCCATCTATAGATGGCATTTCTATATGTCCTCCTAGTGCAGCAAGTGTCATTTTTATGGGTACATTGCAATAAAGGTCAGATCCATTGCGTGTAAAGAATTTATGTTTTTGTATATTAGAATAAACATACAAATCTCCACTTCTTGCACCCCTATATCCTGCTTCTCCTTTTCCATTTAACCTAATTTTATTACCACTTTCTATTCCTTTTGGAATTGTAACAAGTAAGTTTACTTCATCTCTTACACGACCACTTCCAGAACATTTTTTACATTTATTTTGTATTATTTCTCCTTCTCCATTACATACATGACATGTTCTTTCTATTGTAAAAAACCCTTGTTGTGTTCTAACATTACCTACACCATGACATGTACTACACTGTACGGATTTTGCTGATCCTTCACTTCCAGAACCGCTACAACTTGAACATTTTACGTAAGTAACATAACTTATAGGTACTTTCTTACCGTTAAATGAATCCTCTAGTGTTATTTCTATATCAAATCTTAAATCTGATCCTACAGCTCCGCTATCATGTCTTCTGGATGATCCTCTTCCTCCTCTAAATCCTCCACCAAAAAGATCATTAAATATGTCAGAAAAATCACCAGAAAAACCACTATTAAAATCAAATCCTCCTCTTCCAGAGCTATCAAAAGCATTGTGTCCATATTTGTCATATGCTGCTCTCTTATCTTGATCTATGAGAACATCATAAGCTTCTGATAATTCTTTAAACTTTTCTTCTGCTTCTTTATTGCCAGGATTTTTATCAGGATGGTACTTTAGTGCCATTTTTCTATAAGCTTTTTTTATTTCTTCTGGTGTTGCACTTTTACTTACACCTAATAGATCATAATAGTCACTCTTACTCATACCAATTCTTCTTTATAAGTATCAGGTAAAATATTTATATACGATTTTAAAAAAATTCAAGACTTACCTATGTGTATTTTTAATCTTACTAAAATCTGTAACTAAGTCAAAAATATAAAATGCATTTTTAACAATAGAAAGCCTGTTTTTATGTAATTCTTTATTTGTTTGATCATTTACTTTTACGTTGTCCATAAAACTGTTTACGCAACAACTCAATTTGTAAAGATTATTTAACGATTCCTCAAACTTGTTGTCCTTTATCAATCTTTTTATATTATTTTTTTGGTAAGTTATTTCTTTATATAGATCAGTTTCTTCTTTTATTGTGAATAATTTTTTATTACACTTGTACTTTGCTGTATTGTTTACGTTTTCTCCCTTTGTAATTATATTACTAAGTCTTTTATATGCCTTTATTATTTCAACCCCATTTTTGGTAAAAATATAATTGTTAAGAAACTTAGCTTCTGTTTTTATTAACAATAAATTACTGAATTTTCTGCTTTCAAATACGGCATTTATTATATCTTCCTTTATGCCGTCTTCTTTTAGGATAATTTTAAATCTATTTGAAAAAAATTCTATTACAGATGAAATAATTTCTTTTTTTCTGTTTGTTCTTGATATTACATTCTTAAGTTTGTTAATAGTAGTTCTTTCTGTAATTGCAAATGAGTACAGTGATACAGATTTTTCTATTAAAAGCCTTATTGGTATGTTTAAATTGTTTTCGATTATTATTCTAATAATTGATATAGCCATTCTTCTCATGGAAAAAGGATCACGGGAACTGGTAACTTGCTCTCCTGCAACTATCATTCCAACTAAGTTATCTATTTTATCAGATATGGATACAGCTATTGATATAGGAGAAGAAGGACATTCTTTTTGTGGGTTTGTTGGCTCGTAGTGATTAACTATAGATTCTGAAATTTCTAATGATTCATTAAAGTAAGAGGCATAATATCCTCCCATTATTCCTTGTAGTTCTGGAAATTCTTTTATAGCTAGTGTTGATAAATCAAACTTGGATAATTTTGCTGCTCTTTCTACCTTTATCAATGAGGAATGAGGTATCCATATGGAAATGTATTTTGATAAAGCTATTATGCGGTTCACTTTTTCAAAAACAGATCCAAGTTTTGCATGAAATACTATTTGTTTGAGTTTTTCTATGTAGTAATCAATATTGTATTCTTTGTCTTTTTTTACCAAAAAACTTGCGTCTAATAGCCTGGCATTTAATATGTTATTGTGTCCTTTTATTATATTATCATTTGATATAGTAGATATCGTAATAAAGTTTGTAATTTTGTCTTCTTTAAAAACAGCTAGGTATTTTTGATGATTGTGCATCACACTTAGTATTAATTCCTTTGGTAACTCAGAGAATTTTTCATCCACTGATCCCATGATAACTATTGGATATTCTAAAGTTCCATTCAATTTATTAATTAATTTTTGATTATCCTCACATATTAAATTACTTTCTTCTGTTATACTTTTTATTTGATGTAATATAAAATTGAGCCTTTCTTTTTGGCATAAAATTACATTATTTTTTTTTAGTTTTGAATTATAAGAATTAAAATCTGCAACTTCAAAAAATTCTTTATTTGTGAATCTGTTACCACATGATTTGTTATTTGCTTCTATATCTGCAAACTTTATTGGTAGTACTTTTCCATCAAGTATACACATTATATTTAGTATAGGGCGAACCCAATATGTTTTTCCACCTCCCCATCTCATTTTTTTATCCCATGGAAAGTTGTTTAACATGTTTTCTATAATTGATAGGATTATATGTTCTGTATTTGTTTCTTCATTATGATTAAGCTCAGCATAGTAAAAATCATCATTACCGATTTTGCATGTTATAAGGTCACTGAAATTTTTATTAACTTTCTTTAAAAAACCTTCTATTGCAATCTTATCTGCTGATACTTTAGGTCCTTTTATCTTTAATGTATTATTTGATAAGTTATTGATTATATTTTTTACATACAAGGTTAATCTATTTGAAGTTACAAATACCTTTACAGACTCAAAACTGATGTTACAACGACTTAGTTCTTTTCTTATATAAGAATCCATGTATGCATATGCACTACTCTGCATCTCAGGAGGTGTTTCTTCTGATAAGCATTCAAATAATAGTTCTAAAGGCATGTCGTTTTACTTATTTTAATGACACTGAGTATATAAGCTACAACATAAATTTGCAAGTTTACGTACGCGTAATATATAAGACGCACGTTCGTTAACTCCAATGACTCCACGAGATTCAAGCAAATTAAGGATATGACTAGCTTTCGTGCAAACATCATATGCTGCTAATGGTAGTTTTTTTTCTATTAAAGAAATACATGTTTGTTCAGCTTCATTAAACTGCTTAAATAGAATGTCTACATCATAATAATCTAAAGCTAGTTTAGAAAATTCATATTCGCGTTGTTTGAATACGTCTCCGTAAGTTGTTCCATTATCATCCCATAATATTTTATATATATTGTCAACATTTTGAATTATCATCGCTATCCTTTCCAGGCCATATGCAATTTCTCCTGGAACTAAAGAACATTCAATACCACCTACTTGTTGCATATAAGTAAATTGAGTTATCTCCATACCATTACAGGTTACTTCCCATCCTAAACCCCAAGCACCAATGCTTGGATTTTCCCAATCGTCTTCTATAAATTTTATGTCGTGAGTTTTGATAGATATTCCTATTCTTTCTAAACTTTTTAAATAATCTGATTGTAAATCGGTATTAGAAGGTTTGATTAATACTTGATATTGATGGTGCTGATATAAACGATTTGGATTATCACCGTATCTTCCATCACATGGCCTAATAACAGGTTGAACATAAGCCAGTTTTGATGGCTTTTTTGATATAGCTGTCATCGAAGTTGCTGGATGAAGAGTTGCTGCTCCTAATTCAGAAGTATATGGCTGAAATATTGTACATCCATAGTCTTCCCAATAACTTTGTAAGTTTCTTATTATACTTTGAAAATTCACAAAAATATAACCAATCCTAATTATCGCTATTATAGAAGAATAATATGAAGTTATACAAGGTTTATTTTTTTATTAAATATATAACTTATTAAAAGTTATAATAATAAAATCTATTTATTAAATCTAAAAAGTAGCATATTATGCTTTTATTTTTAATGGTTTTATTTTTCCTTGCATTTTTGTGCTATCAGTATAATCTTTGTTAATCATGAGGTAAGATTTACTAATTACTATATAGTTGTTTTTGGTATAGATGGGATGTCGCCAAGTGGTAAGGCAACGGTTTTTGATACCGTCATTCGGAGGTTCGAACCCTTCCATCCCAGCCATTTTAAAAAGTAATTTCATATAATAACCTTATGTTTTTTTATAGGTACATGTTATTTTCCTTTATATTAAGGAAAATGAAGAATCTTCTAATAAATCTGTTGTTTTTTGCAGTGTTTCTTTATTTTTCTTCTTTCATATTTATTATGATGAAGGAAGGAATTAGATTTGCTTTTGAATATAGAGATCCTAAGAATGTTGCTATTTACATTTATAAGTATTTAAAGTGGTGTTATTATAACTCTGATTCGCTAACTTATTCTGTATTTTTTAAAGCAGGTGTATCATTAGTTATACCTTTTTGGGCTTATTTGAAGATTTCTAAGATTAATTGGAATGAATTTTTTAGATGTATGTTTGAATACATATGTTCTATGTTTAAAAAGAATAGTTATGGTGGAGAAAATTTAGAATTTCGTGATAAAACTGATATTGATTTTAGGCAAGCTGATTATCGTGAGGAAATGTACAGAATAAAAAGGAATGCAATGATGGAGATAGAAAAATCAATCAATAAAATGACTGTAGAGATTTTGTGCATGAAAAATAAAAAGGAGGATTGTGATAATGTAATTGACAAGAGTTAGTTAAATTTTCCTATTCCCATAGCATGTTTTATCATATAATTTTTTATGCTTTTTGAATTTTGAACAATAAATAATCCAAATCTTCTTGCAATTTTTGCTGTACAAGATTTTTTAGTAAATATTCCATCTATGAGTGTAGTAAGAATTGCCATAGATGAGTTATCAAAGTATCTGTCATAGGAAAAATTTTTTAATACATAGTTGCTACCTATATCTATACCATATTGCTTTGCTGATTTTATATGGTTTACTAGTTTATCAATGTCTCTTATTCCTAAATTTAACCCCTGACCTGCTATGGGATGTATAGAATGTGCTGCATCACCTATCAATGCAAATCTGTTCTTATATAAATGTTTTGCAAACATCAAATGTAATGGAAAACACTTTATTTCGCTATCTAGTTTTATATCGTTTACATAAGGTGCACATTTTTTTTCTAACTCTGCCATAAAATCTTGTTTTTTTAGTTTCATAAGCATTTCACTAATTTGTGTTTTATTTGTCCAGACCACAGAAGACCTGTATCCATCATACATAGGTAATATTGCAAATGGTCCTCCATGAAAAAAATGCTCTATGGCTAGATTATTATGGTGATTTGTATGTTTTATATTACAAATAATACTGCTTTGAGAATAATCATGATTGATAGATGGTATATCAAATATTTGTCTTAGGGTTGAATTTTTACCTTCAGCAGATATTAATAATGATGTTAATAATATTGTATTGTCTGTTAGTTCTATTCTTACTAGATCATTTGTAATGTTTACTGATTTGTATGTACATTCTGAGTACAAGTTTATTTTTTTTATATGTTTTTTAAAGGCATCACATAGAAATTTGCTTTCTACAATATACCCCATAGGATTATCGCTTATAGATTTATGGTCATAGTGTGTAAATATTGAACTATCTTCGTCTTTTATTAAGATGTCTAATATAGGACAATGCTCTTTTATATTGTTCCATATGTTAAACTTATCTAATATTTCCTGGGATCTTCTTGATAAGGCAAATACTCTATCTTTTGGTATTGATAGTAAAATTTTGTTTTTATCTATTAAAGCTGTAGAGATAGACAGTTGACTTAATGCTATTGCTGTAATCATTCCATTGATCCCTGCTCCTGAGATAACTACGTCATAGTACTTGCTATTGTTCATGATACAAAAATACGCAAAAGTATAAAAAAGTGTATTAATAATTAAAAATTGTCAATTTTATGGTGTGCCCGAAGGGATTCGAACCCCTGACCCACAGCTTAGAAGGCTGGTGCTCTATCCAGCTGAGCTACGGGCACATTGTAAATATAAAATGGTACTTTAATTAACACATTTGTCAAGTTTATAGGTTTTTTAGGATTATCTACATTTTGTAAGTTTGAAGAATGGGTATAAATTGATGAGATATGTTGTTTTATATTAGTGAACTTGTCTTCTGTATATTATTTATATTTTTGAATTAGTAATGAAGAATGTATTATTAGCGAGTGTGATGACATGAAAGATATTAATGTATTAAAAAGTGGATATTATTTATATATTGTTTAGTTATTTCAGATTTGATACTATAAGAGTCTTTGGGTTTACGTTTTTAACATGTTTTATTATAAAAATTGTTTATCTGACCACATCATAACTAGTGAATCTGTTTCCAATGGACATCCTGATAAAGTTGCTGATCAAATATCTGATGCCATACTTGACTATTATATATCATTAAATCCACTTGTACATACCGCTATAGAGACTTTAGTAACGAAAAATAAGGTAATAATTAGTGGTGAAATTTGTGGAGTTAGTATTAATAAATTTGATATAGAGTGTATAGCTCGTCAAGTTATAAAAGAAATAGGATATGAACAAGATGGATTCCATTGGAAATATGTTGTTATTGAAATTTTAATACATGAGCAATCTCCAGATATTGTTGTTGGAGTTAGTTCTGGTGAAAAGCAGGGTGCTGGTGATCAGGGTATAGTGTATGGATATGCAATAAATGAAACTGAAACTTTTATGCCTGCATCAATTTTTTATTCTCATTTAATTTTGAAGAATATTATTTCTGCAGTGAAAAATTGTGAGATACCAAATCTTGGTCCAGATGCAAAAACACAGATTACATTGTTGTATAAAAATAATGTTCCTGTTAGAGCGTCTAATATTGTACTTTCTATACAGCATTCTGAAGATTTGTCAAAAAGTCAGATAAGAGACATAGTTTATCCTTATGTTAAGGAGTCTTTGCCTGAAGGGTGGATGTGCCCTGATAGTGACTTTTTAGTTAATCCTGCAGGTAGGTTTGTTGTAGGTGGTCCAGTTGGGGATTGTGGTTTAACTGGTCGTAAGATTATGATAGATACATACGGAGGACATGTACCTCATGGTGGTGGGGCTTTTTCTGGAAAAGATCCAAGTAAAATAGATAGATCTGCTGCTTATATGGCTCGTTACTTGGCAAGGAATGTTGTTTCTGCGAAATTGGCTGATCAATGTTTAGTGCAGTTGTCATATGCTATTGGTGTGTCTTATCCTATTTCATTTTATGTGAATACTTTTGGTACTGGATTTGTTGATGATGATATAATAAAAAATTTTATACAAGATAATATAGATTTATCTCCTTATGGAATTTGTAAACACTTAGTATTACTTAATCCTATTTATAGGATTACATCATGTTATGGGCATTTTGGAAGAATACCTGATGAAAATGGAAGTTTCTCCTGGGAGAGAGAAGATCTTGCTTTAAAATTAAAAAATGAATTTCATATTTAACGTATAAGTTGCTTATGAATTGTTATCATGTTTATAGATTAATCATAAAATAAGAGAAATAGTTGATCATACATTTGTATGATATACTTGCAATAAGAGTGGCTTTACTTGTGTGTCTTAATGTAAATGATGCTGTAGTAAACTCTAGTTATCCACATAATTCAACATCTATATTGATGTGTTAATAAAAAGATTTTTTCAAGTTAGACCATTTTTTAATAGGAAGAAAGGAATTACTCGTGTGCATTATAAAAATAAGCGGTGCTGAAATAAATCTGGTAATTCATATAGTGTTACAATATTTGCTATTTTAAAAATATCTTTTTAAAGGTAATCATTAACAAGTATTTCTGCTATTTGTACTGCATTTAATGCTGCACCTTTTCTTAAATTGTCACTTACTAACCACATATTAAGACCATGTTTTACTGTGTTGTCTTTTCTTAATCTTGATACATAAACTTCGTCTTCATGTACACTGTCTAATGGTGTTGCGTATCCACCATCTTCTCTCCTATCAAGGATTATAACTCCTGGAGCATTTTCTAATGCTTCATAAGCTTCTTCTTCTGAAATCTCAGATAAGAATTCAACGTTTAATGATTCAGAATGTGATACAAATACTGGAACCCTAACACATGTTGCACTTACTTCTATATTATTATCTAATATTTTCTTTGTTTCTACGGCCATTTTCCATTCTTCTTTTGTTGAACCATCTTCCATAAAAACATCTATGTGTGGAATGCAGTTAAAAGCAATTCTTTTTGTAAATTGTTTAGGGGCAATGTTTTGGTTCATAAACGTGCCCTTGGTTTGTGAATAGAGTTCATCCATTGCAGATTTTCCTGCACCAGAAACTGATTGATACGTTGATACTACAACTCTCTTTATTTTCGATATTTTATGTAATGGATTTAAAGCTAAAAGCATTTGTATAGTAGAGCAATTTGGATTGGCAATAATGTTATGTTTATAATATTGAGCTATGTCTTCTGGATTGATTTCTGGAACTACTAATGGTATTTCATCTTCCATACGAAATAAGGAAGTATTGTCGATAATTATACATCCTTTATTTGCTGCTGTTCGTGCGTACTGTTGTGATATTGAAGATCCAGCTGAAAAAATTGCTATGTCTGTATTAGTAAAGTTGTAACTGTCTAAGTCTTGGGATTCTAATACTTCATCTCCATAACTTAATTTTTTACCTATAGACTTTTTTGATGCTAGCGCTACAACCTCTTTTGCTGGAAATGACCTGCTTGCCAGAATGTTCAGAATAACCCTACCTACATTTCCTGTGGCACCTACTACTGCTATTTTATAACTCATGTCTTTTCTATTATATGCCAAATGATAATAAAGAACCTACAAGATTTTTATTGTAATCGGATGACTTTTTTAAAGCATCGTTCAGTGCTGCTTTAATTAAATCTTCTATTAAAATGGCTTTTTCTTGTAGAAGTGATGGGTCTAATTTTACTTCAACAACTTGATAGCTTACCATATTGGATACACTAATTTTTACAGACACTTTTCCACCAAGTGATGAACCTTCAAATATTTGAGATTTTTGGTGTTCTTGAAAGTCGGAAAACTTCTTTTTTATCATCTCTTGTAAGTTAGATAATTGATCGCTAGAGTACATAGCTCACTCCTTATTGTTGTTCTTTTTTATGTTTTCTATATTTATAACTTTTGCTCCATCGAACTCTTGTAATATATTGCAAACAGTTGGATCAAGATGTTGATTATAACATGGATTACTACTTTTATTTATATCAAAATTTTGTTCAATGGGTACATTACATTTTTTATTTGTTGAATTATTGAAAAAATTTAGTGAATCCTCATGAAAATCTTTAGATAATGCCTGGTTAGTTTCTATATTTAATGCTTCATCTTTATAATTTTTTACTTCTGACTCAGATTCGTAAATTTGGTTATATAAGTCTTGCATGTTATTACTTTTTAACAATTCAAGTAATGCTTTACGGTTAATATCTGATGTGTTGTTTATTTTTCCTTGAATCTTATCTATTATTTGTTTTGGAGATGGTAAAGATGACAAATAACATAACCTTATGATTAGCATATTTGCAGCCTGCTTTATACAGCTAGATGACTTTACTTCCTGTATACCTTTAAAAAGCATTTGCCATAACCTTGATAGAAATGTAGGAGATAAAATCTTTTCGTTTTTTATATATGTTATAATACTGTTATCAGATGTAGAGTTGTCTTTTTTTGTTATAGAGAAGTAACATATTTCATAAATAATCTGCAACATATTATCTAAAATTATAACAGAGTTATACGAGTTACATGCTTCTTCAAATTTATTTAGAGCTTCTGTAGCATTCCCTATAATTAATGGTTCTATTATTTCTAGTAATGTATGTCTACTAACATAACCCAGCATTTCTTTTGTGATGTTTTCAGATAAGATTTTATTACTGTATATAGCAGCTTGCTCCAATAAAGATAGAGCATTGCGTATAGATCCATCAGCATTATATGCTATTAATTTTATACTTTCTTCATCGAAGGATACATTTTCTTTTTTTGCCACGACTTTTAGATGATCTACAAGTTTATCTGTGGATATCCTTTGAAAGTCAAACCTCTGACATCTAGATATAATAGTTACAGGTATTTTTTTTACTTCTGTTGTTGCTAAAATGAATTTTACATAAGGTGCAGGTTCTTCTAGTACTTTCAGTAGGGCATTAAATGCACTATTAGATAACATATGTACTTCGTCTATTATGTATACTTTGAATTTTGAACTAATTGGCATGTAGCGCGAATTCTCTAAAATCACTTTAACATCTTCTATGCTTGTGTTGCTTGCTGCGTCTATTTCTATTACATCTGGATGGTTGAAATTTTTTATAGATATACAATTTTGACATGTATTACATGGATCAGACGTTGGTCCAGAAATACAGTTTAAGCACATAGATATTATCCTTGCAGCGGTAGTTTTTCCTACACCACTAATACCTGTCAAAAGTATAGATTCTGGTATTTTATTTAAGTGAAATGCATTATGTAGAACACGAACTAAAACCTCTTGCCCTATGAGATCTTTAAAATTACTAGGTCTATACTTTAATGCAAAACTCATTGTAGAATGGTAACATAAAAAATGGGCAATACAACCCAAAGAAACAATGCTACGGCTGCTTTATTCCTAACCTGACCGGCTTCACAAGCCCTTTGCTCATATTACCCTTTGCATTATAATTTAACTTAAAGAAATATCAAATAAAATTTTTAGTTTATTTTTTCTAAAAATAACTACTAATAAGTGTTGCGTAACACTTATTATTTATTTTTATCTAATCCTTTTAAGTATAATAGCCTTTCCATGGCTGCCTTTAAACATGAACTAATTGTTTGAGGTAAATGTAAATTTAACACCTGCAGTGCAGCTTGTGTTATTCCGCCGCGGCTTGTTATAGATGATATAAGATGACTTATAGTATTTTGTCTTGTTTCTAGCAATTTAGCACTTCCTATAAATGTTTGAGATACAAGTTTAATAGCATCTTCTTCATTGATACCTGCAGCTATAGTATTTTTTACTAATTCTTCTGCAAGAGAAAAAAAGTATGCAGGACCAGAACCAGTAATAGGAGATAATTTGTCAAAGATATCTTCTTTTTGTATCCAATATATAAGTCCTGTGTTATTAAAAATAGTTGATACTTTTTGTTTTTCATGTGGTAATTCTTCTTCTATATAAGAAAGGTTTACACTTTTGCCTAGTGACATGGCAATATTAGGCATTACCCTAATTATTGTTGCTGTAGGACTTAAGCATGTTTTTAGAAAATTAATATCAATTCCGGCACATAAAGATATAAAAGATGCAGATTCACTATAAATTCTGTAGTTTGGCATAACATCAGACACCAGTTGTGGTTTTATTGCAATTACTACAATTTGAGGTATAAAATCTTTATCTACTTCCTCATGACTTTTTACAAAGACTACCTTAGTTATATTGTTAAAAGTATCCTTTTTTGATAAGCTAGGCTGTACTACAGTCACTTTTGATATTTGATCACTATGTGACCATTTATTTAATAATATACTTCCTAAGTTACCGCATCCTATTAGTAATATGTTCATTGTTTATTAGGTAAACGATAATAAATACAATTGTGTAATATTATAATACTCAAATAAATTTGTAAATTATAAATAGTTTTTATAAAATTAGCATTTATTCCAGAAAAGGGTATTTAATTATGGCATTAAATTCTGCTGTTATTTTAGCTGGTTGTGGTCATATGGATGGTTCAGAGATCAGAGAGGCTGTTTTAGTTATGCTTGAACTTGATAGGCATAATGTAAATTTTAAATGTTTTGCACCAAATAAAAATCAAAAACAAGTTGTAGATCATAAAAAGAAGGAATCGGTAGGAGAAGTAAGAAACATTTTGGTTGAATCTGCAAGAATAGCTAGAGGTTCTGTATATGATATAGAACAAATTAGAGTAGAAGAGTTTGATATGTTAGTAATTCCTGGTGGCTATGGAGTAGCAAAAAATTTTTCTAACTTATTTGATGAAGATAAGGAAAATGATTATATACTACCTGAATTTAAAAATGCTGTGCGTGAGTTTTATAATGCTAAAAAACCTATAGGGGCAGTTTGTATATCACCTGCAGTAGTAGTTGCATTATTAAAAGATATTGCAAAGGTTAAGGTGACAATAGGAGAAGACTCTAATGGTTTAATAGATAAAATGGGAGGAGTTCATGTTGATTGTCCTACTATTAAATCTGTTAAGGATGATGTAAACAGAATATTTTCTTGTTCTGCGTATATGAGGAATGATAGCCTTTATAATGTATATCTTGGGATACAAGACATGATATCATCCATGGTAAATTATCTAAAAAGTAAGTAACTATAAAACTTATTTTTTTTTATAATACCAAATTTATTATACTTAAAGTGTATAGTATTGTTACAGTGGGTAAGAATTCTGTACTTGTCATTTAAAAGTATTTAGTAGTTGAGCAATATATGTCTATGTTTTTTGTTGCATACCTTTATAACAGGTTATAGGTGTTATTAAGCTTTGCTTTGTACTTATAAATGTGTTTTCGTGGCCAGGTATTTTATAGGTAAAGATAGTTATAATCTTAATTTCTTAAGTAATACAATCCTTACCTACATTTTTTAAATATGATTTTCTGATAATAGTAATACTATATCTAACATTCTCATAGCAAAAGCCCACTCATTGTCATACCAAGCTGCTATACGACACAGATTATTATTGGTAACATATGTTTCATCAGCATCTACTATTGAACTATATGTACTGTGACAGAAGTCTATAGATACTAATTTCTTATCTGTTATGTTTATTACTTTGGAGTTTTGTGAAGAATTTTTTATTATGTCGTTTATTTCATTAGCAGTAGTTGATTTAATGGAATTAAAAACTAAGTCTACCATGGATACGTTTGCTGTAGGTACACGTACAGCGGTTCCATTAAGTTTTCCTTTTAATTCTGGTATTATTAAATCAATAGTTTTTGTTGCTCCTGTTGTAGTAGGAATTATAGACATCATGCATGCTCTTGCCCTTCTTACATCTTTGTGATTGTTATCAACTAAGTTTTGGTCATTTGTGTATGAGTGTATAGTTGTCATAAATCCATTATTGATTCCTATAGTATCATTCATGATTTTTAAAATAGGTGCTATGCAGTTTGTTGTGCATGATCCAGCTGAGATAATATTGTGCTCTTTTTTTAGCATTTCATTATTTACACCATATACGATTGTTGCATCAGAATCTTGCATGGGTGCTGATACTAAAACTTTTTTTACTGTAGAGTTTATATGTTGTTCTGCTAAAGATTTTTTATTAAATTTTCCTGTACATTCTAGTACGATATCTACGTTATGTTTTTCCCAAGGAATGCTTTTAGGTTCTTTTTCTGTTGATAATGGGATTTTTTTATCATTTATTATTATATATCCTTCTTCTGATGTTACATTATGTGGAAATTTTCCATGAACAGAATCATATTGAATAAGATGTGCATGTGTTTCTGGTGATGTAGATCCATTTAATGCAGATAATTCTATTTTGTGTTTATATAATAATTCATTTTCGTATATGGCTCTTATTAAGCATCTTCCAATACGACCTAATCCATTTATTCCTATTTTCATATTTTTTCTTTTTTTATATAAAATAATTAATAATAATGTTTTGCATTTTTATACCTTTTTTAGTATATTAAAAAATATTTATATTATCAGAGAGTAAACAAGTTAATGGTTTTGTTTTTTTTTATAGTTATGATATAATATAACTGTAGAACTATCATTTGATTCTAAAAGTAAGTGTGTACTTGTTGTGAGCGTGGAGGGTAGAATGTTTGGTGAAGATAGAAGACAACTTGAACAATATGAAGGCATTAGTCGAGGTGATATACAAAGGAAACTATACAATAGTATGTTATTGAAGTTGGATCGTCAAGATCTGATTAGAAAGAAAATAGTTATGGTTACAAGTGTTCTTTACTTTGTAGTTTTTGTTTCATTTGCTGTCATGCAATCAGGGGTTCTGGATTTAACGCAAAATCAGTTAACACTTTTTGCTAATTTTATGGATTATTTAGCCTTGTTTTTGTGTGTAACTTTTCTTATAGCAGGTTTATACAATGTTCTATATTTAGAAAGGGAAAAAAGAAAAGTAAATGAAAAATTGAAAAGAATCAGTCAAGATCAATTTGATGAACGTGTAAATCCTACTAGTATTAAATTTGCAAACTTTTGTGAGACGCATGCGAATAAGTTTGATCTTGCAGGTACATTTTGTACTACTATTATGCAAGCGATTGCTGTTTTTAGTTTGACACTTCCAGCAATTTTTGATGTCAGTAAAATTCCTGTTGATACTGCGTTTAACTTGCAGGGAATTGTAGATACTGTAGGGAATATACTTTTCACAATAGCTGCAGGTATGTTTTTATGTTCTTACATGATTAAATGTAATAAAAATAAGAATAAAGATGGTAAGTCTACATACAGTGTTGCTCAATCATTAGTTCTTACTAGTCTATTTTTTGGTACTTTTTTAATTTTAGCTGGGAAAGTGTTGCTTTCTTTTGAGACTAGAGGTGGTGCAATGTATACAGGAGTTCTTGGTCCTCTTGGTATGGATGCGTTTCCAATGGCATTAATAGTTCGTGCTGTTGGTATGGCAATATTTTGTTTTGGGTATGGACTGATGCTATATATGAGTACACAACAACATGATAAATTATCTAATGAAGTACGTAATGGACTACCTAAAGGTGCTAGCGTTAACTCCAATATGCAGGATGTTGAGCAAATTTGTTGTGAGACAAGACATCTTTTACAAGATTCATGATAAATTTGTATTGATATTTTTATATTTTTTTGCTATAATTCAGTGGTTTTTTCTGAAGTGGAGTATTTATGGATAATTACAGTAATGTACAGCAAGGTGCTTACTATAGCGCTGGACTGAGGAATTATCTAGTAAAAGTATATAATTACATGGCTATGGCTTTAGGTTTGACTGGTATAGTAGCATTTTTTGTGGCTTCTTCTCCTGCTGTTATTTCTATGGTATATAATACTCCTTTACACTGGGTGATTGTTTTTGCACCTATGGGATTAGTTTTTCTAATGTCGTATAAGCTGAATGTTTTAAGCTTTCAAGCCATATTGATGATATTCTTTAGCTTTGCGGCATTAGTTGGGGTATCTATTTCTTATGTGTTTCTAGTATATACGGCAGCGAGTATTGCAAAAGTGTTCTTTATTTCATCTTCCATGTTTGGTGTAATGGCATGGTATGGTAATGTTACTAAAAAGGATTTGTCTCAGTTTGGGACTTTCTTATTTATGGGTGTTATAGGGATAGCTATAGCTTCACTGGTTAATTTGTTTTTAGGTAGTGGACCATTACATTTTGCCTTGTCAGTTGTTGCGGTGGTTGTATTTACTGGTATGACTGCGTATGATGCTCAAAGAATTAAGGATATGTATTATAAGTTTAATGATGGCACTGATTCTTCTGTGAATAAGATGGCTATACTGGGTGCAACTACTTTATATTTTAATTACATTAATATATTTATAAGCTTGCTAAATTTGCAAGGCGAACGTAAGTAATTTTTTTTTCAAGAAGAATGTGTTGCAATTTAAATATAGTTCTGTAGATTTAGTATTTTTGGAGAAATTGGCACGTTTTATTGCTTTAGGTTTGAAAAAAGGCGACAGTATATCTTTAGTTGGGGATTTAGGTGTTGGCAAAACTACTTTTGTTAGGTTTTTAGTTCATGCATTAGCTCCATGTGAAGATGTGGGTAGTCCTACTTTTAGTATTATTAATGAATATCATTCTAATAAATTTACGATATATCACATTGATTTGTATAGAATTAATTCCTTGCGTGAGGTGTATGATTTAGGAATAGAATCCATTTGTGATGATGGAGTGGGAATTATAGAGTGGCCTGACTTATTAAATGACATATTGGATTTTAACCTAAAAATAAATATAAAGTATTCTACGAAAGAAAATCTTAGAGATGTTGAAGTTTTTATTAAAGATGATGATAAATGTGGTATTTTTGAAAGTTTTGTAAGCAGTAATTAAAGGTAATAATGCCCTGTGCTCCAGAGCAATAACATTGATATATTGTCAACTAGTTTTATATTTACAATTTTTTAATTCTTATTGTAGCCATGATATAATTGATAGTAATTTTTCCTGGTATGTTGTGTCGATTAAAGTTTATAGTATGTTTTGTATTCTATTATACGCTGCTTGAATTAGAATGTCTTCACTTCACTGTGAGTATTGTTAATAATCAAACCAATTCTTGGAAGTTAGAGCATTACAACTTAAAAATGCTATAATGCTCTGGAGTTATATAAAAATTTTATTTTGCAGTTAATACCATGTTAATTATATTACCTTCCTTTTTTGGTAAATTTTCAGGTTTTGCAATATCAGCGGTGTCTCTTATTAACCTTTCTATAATCTCCATTCCGACTTCTGGATGAAGTATTTCCCTTCCTATAAATCTTAGCGATATTTTTACTTTATCACCTCTTTCTATAAATCCACGTAACATGTTCAATTTTACGTTATAGTCATTATCTCCAATATTAAGCTTAAACTTAAGTTCTTTTACTATGATGGTTTTTTGTTTCTTTTTTGAATCGCTTATTTTCTTCTTATGGCTGTACCTATATTTACTGTAGTCAAATATCTTACATAAAGGATATTGATCATCATGTACTATTTCAACTAAGTCTAAATTGACAGCTTTAGCTCTAGATAAGGCTTCTTCAATGTCTACAACTCCAATCATAACACTATTTTGATCAACAAGCTTTACTTTTTTTGCTGTGATCATTTCATTAATCTTGTTTTTATTAGAGAACTTTTTTGTTTTCAATCTTACACTCCTGACTAAAATTTACTAGATGCTAGCACAAGTTAATAATGTTTTCAACGCTTTATCAATAGGCATAACGTGCTGCTTATTGGACTCTAAATAACGTATAGATACAGAATTTTCTTCAACTTCTTTTTTACCTACTATCCAGAACACAGGTACTTTCTTGTGGATATGGTTCCGTATCTTATAATTTATTTTTTCGTTTGTAGTATCTAGTTCAACTCTTATATTATGTTCTTCGGCTTTTATTTTCAAGGAATTAGCATAGTTAATGGAATCTTCACTGATAGTTAATATTGATAATTGTATAGGAGCTAACCACATTGGAAATTTGCCTGAATGATGTTCAATTAATATTCCTATGAACCTTTCAAAAGTACCTAAGATAGCACGGTGTAGCATTACTGGATGATGTTTTTTCCCATCACTACCTATATAGTAGGCACCTAACCTTTCAGGTAATACGAAATCCATTTGTAGAGTTCCACATTGCCATTCTCTGCCAATAGCATCTTTTAATGTAAATTCTAATTTTGGTCCATAGAATGCTCCATCTCCAGGGTTTAAAACATAACTTAAGTTAGCAACTTCGACTGATTTCTTTAATGCTGCTTCAGCTTTATCCCATATTTCATCGCTACCAGCTCTGTTCTTTGGACGATCTGAAAATTTTACTAGAATATCGGTGAAACCAAAATCTTTGTAGATTTCTATGAGTAAATTACAAAACTTTAGAGCTTCAGATGTAATTTGGCTTTCTGTACAGAAAATGTGAGCATCATCTTGAGTAAAACCGCGAACTCTCATTAACCCATGTAATGCTCCTGATGCTTCATACCTATGACATGTTCCAAATTCTGCCATTCGTATTGGTAAATCTCGATAACTTCTAATTTTTGAGTTAAAGATCTGTATGTGGCATGGGCAATTCATTGGTTTTATGGCTAAAGTTTTATCTTCTGCTTCACTTAAAAACATGTTTTCACGAAACTTATCCCAATGTCCTGATTTTTCCCAAAGTTCTTTGTTTAACAATATGGGGGTTTTTACTTCTATATATCCATTATTTTCTAGTTTTTTTCGTATATAATTTTCTATAATACGATAAATAGTCCACCCTTTTGTGTGCCAAAATATTTGACCGCATGCTTCATTTTGAATATGAAACAACTCTAATTCCCTACCAATTTTTCTGTGATCTCTTTTTTCTGCTTCTATTAAATTATTTAAGTAAAGTTTTAATTCTTCTTCATTACGCCATGCTGTACCATAAATTCTTTGTAATCTTTCATTATTTGAATTGCCTTGCCAATAAGATCCAGATACTTTTGTTAATTTAAATGCTCTTGATGTTTTTGTTGAAGGTGCATGTGGTCCACGACATAAATCAGTAAAACTTCCCTGCTTATAAACAGTAATATTCTCATTACTTGGAATATTAGATATTATTTTGACCTTATAGTCTTCTCCTATACTTGAGAAGAATTTTATAGCTTCTTCTCTAGACCATACTTCCCGTATAAAGCTTTCATTTTTATTTATAATTTCTATCATTTTCTTTTCTATTATTTCTAGGTCATCACTAGAAAAGTTATGATTTGTTGCGAAATCATAATAAAAACCGTCTTTAATAGTTGGTCCAATAGTTATTTGAACATCTGGAAACATTTCTTTCACGGCTTGTGCCATGATGTGAGCAGTATCATGACGTATAATTTCAAGACCTTCTTCGCTGTTTATCGTTATGACTTCAAAAGTGCAATTTTCTATGATTTCTCTTGATAAATCGTATAATTCTCCGTTTACTTTTGCAGCTATTGTTTCGTTTTTTAATTTTGGAAATAGGTCATTTACTATATCATGTCCTTTAATTCCACGATGAAACTGCTTGCATAAATTGTTACTAAAGTGGATGTTTATCATATTATATTAACCATAAGTTACTATTTAATCTTTAAAGTCACAACTTTATTTTGCTATTATATCTTAATTTTGAGTGTGTTACATTGTATTTTTTAACTCAATTGCTATTCTTAAATAATTTTGTATGGAGAATTTGAGGAGCTACACTTTTTATAACTTAATAACTGTGTTTTTTGTTGTAAGTAAAGTTAGTAAACATTTATAAGATATTACTTCTATTATTAATAGTATATGGATTTTTTGACTTAATATATTTATGTTTTGTTATTTTGTTGCTAAATTTTATTGTATGATTTGCTTTGTAGTGATTATATGAATTTATTTATAATTTGATAGTGTTATTACATGATAATAGAACAAGAAATATTAAAAAAAGCTGAAACTTGTGTCTCGAAACTAATAGAAAACAATTCTAAAATAGTAATAGCTGAATCATGTACAGCAGGATTAATGTCTTTTCTATTCTCTTGTATCCCAGGTGCATCAAAAGTGTTAGATTCTAGTTTTGTAGTGTATTCAGATGAATCTAAGGCTAAATTTTTAAATATTGATAAAGATCTTATTAGTAAATATGGAGCTGTGAGTTCAGAAGTATCTGTTTTGATGGCAGTTGGTGTTTTAGAAAATTCAAAGGCTAATGTGTCTGTCTCAATCACTGGGTTTGCTGGTCCTAGAGTTGGTGATGAGCAAGTAGGTTTGGTTTATATAGGTTATGCTTCAAATATAGAAAGAGATTGTAAAAAATATTACTTTAGTGATATGAATAGATGTAAAGTACAAATGTCATCAGCAAGTGCAGCTATGGATTTCCTGTTACATAAAATGAAGTAAAGTTTTATAGCCAAAATCTAAATACTAACTACACAGTAAGTGGTAGTACTTTTAGCATATATGCTACTAATTACTCTTTACTATGAAAGGAATTTATGTGTTCAGCCCTTTTAAAGGTACAAGCAATTAGAGAAAACTAACTGAAAAGCTTCAAATAGGTAAAACCTTAAAACTTGTAATAAACAGCACCTACATGTAAATTTTCAATGTGTGATAAATAATAATTACAAAATTGAGATATACTGTATGAAATTGTAATTAGGATAGCTTTTTTGTCCTATCACTACGTTCTTTTATTCTTGCAGATTTACCAAATAGACTGAGCATATAATAAAGCTTTGCTCTACGTACTCTACCGAATTTAATAACCTCTATAGACTCTACTATGGGAGAGTATAAAAACACCTGTAATTGAATACTTTCATTGTAACTTATTTTTCTTAAAGTGAATGAAGAGTGTAACCCGTTATTTTTTCTTTTGATACATACTCCCTCGAATACCTGTAAACGTTCGCTTACTCCATCAAAAATTTTCATGCTTACTCTTAGTGTATCACCTGAACTAAACTTTGGTATTTCTTTGTTGGACAACAATTTCATTTGTTGTTCATTGAACTCCTTAAGCAAATCACTCATATATATCTCCATCTATGGTACCAGTCAATTCAGGACGCCTTTGCTTGGTTATACAGTAAGATTGATTGGCTTTCCAAAGGTTAATCTTTTTATGATTTCCAGAGAGTAAAACATCAGGGACCTCTAATCCCCTCCATTTTGCTGGACGTGTGTACTGAGGGTATTCTAACTTATAGTCTAAGGTAAAACTTTCATCACGTATACTTTGTGTATTACTAACTACCCCAGGTATAAGCCTGACACAAGTCTCTATGAGAACCATACAAGCAACTTCTCCACCAGATAATATATAATCTCCAATACTTATTTCATGAAAATCATAAAAATCTAAAATTCTCTTATCTATTCCTTCAAAGCGACCACATAGTATAGTTATATTAGAAAAATGTGTTAATTGTCCAGAAATATCTTGATTTAATTTTATTCCACTGGGGGACATGTATATTAGTTTTGTGTTTTTGTTTTTACTTAATACTTCATCTATTGCTGAGCCTATAACATCTGCTTTCATTATCATTCCAGGTCCACCGCCGTAAGGCCTGTCATCTACAGTTTTATGTTTATCTTTTGCAAATGATCTTATATCGATAACATTAAGGTTCCAAAGGCCTTTATTTAGGGCTCTACCTATTATTGAATGGCTTAATGTTCCTGGAAACATTTCTGGAAATATGGTTAAAACGTTAACGTTGAATGTCACTGTTATTTCCTATAACTTCTGGCAATGTTATTATTATGTATTTTTCTTTGACATTGACATAGGGGAATATATCTTTTGTAAAAGGTAACATAGTGCTTTTTTTTGAATTAGAAAGACGTATTTCTATAATATCACATGATCCAAAATTGTGGATTTTCTTTATGTTTCCATAAACATTATTGTTTTCTAAAACAACGTTTAGCCCTATTAAATCGCTATAATAGAATTCATCATCATTTGTAGGGTTAGGTAATTTGTTTTTCTCTACAAAAAACTTTTTGTTTCTTAGTAAATCTGCATCGGTTCTTGACACTATGCCTTTAATTTGTGCAATTATTATGTTTTGTGATATGATAGATATTATTTCTACTTCGTACGTGTTTATCCCATCAGTTAATGTTCCGTAAGATGTAAAATCTTCTGGGTTTTCTGTAAAAGTTTTTATTTTTACATGTCCGCTAATCCCGTGAGATGATGTAATCACACCGAGGCATATTAAATCATTTTCCATTAATATACGTAAACCATAATTTATATTATAATATATGCTATGTATAATTAGCTCAATTACAATTTTATATATAGTGATTTTTAAGAATTACTTTTGCGTAAAAAAAAAACAGTAATTGTATTCGAAAGTTACATATCTTTGGTGTTATATTGAAAGTCTATGTTTGAGTTACTTTCTTGAGCTTCTCTAGTATTGAGTTAAGTTGTTGTGTATTGTTATATTTTATCACAATACTGCCTTTGTTTTTTAAACCGTTTATTTTAATTTGTAAATTTAATATTTCAGATAGTGATTGCTCTAGTTCTGTTAAGTTTTCTTTGGATTTTTTCTTATGTGGTTTTTGTAAATTTTTAATTAATAGTTCAGTTTGTCTTACGTTTAAATTTAAAGAAATAATTTTTTCTGCTATTGCTTCTGGATTTTCAATATTTATTAAAGCTCTGGCATGTCCAAATGATATAAGTTTATCGTTTATCATAGACTTTATAGAAGTTGGTAAAGATAATATTCTTATCATATTTGTGATATGACTACGGCTTTTACCTATAATGGAAGCTAAATCTTCATGTGTATAAGAAAAAGTATTGATGAGGTTAGAGTATGCTTCAGCTTCCTCTATAGGTGTTAGATCTTGTCTTTGTATGTTTTCTATGATTGATAATTCTAAACACTGACTATCACTTATTTCTTTTACAATTACAGGTACTGATTTTAATTTTGCTAGTATGCTAGCTCTCCATCTTCTTTCTCCTGCTATTATTTCATATCCTTTTTTATGTGGATTTTTTCTGATGATTATTGGTTGTATTATGCCGTGTTTGGAAATAGATTCTGCCAGTTCCTTAAGACATTCTTGATTAAAAGTTTTTCTTGGTTGTGATGTACTAGGGTTTAATAAATTTATCGGCATTGTAAGGTGGGTATCAGTACTGATGTTGTTGTTAATTTCTAATGTGCTATTCCCTATTAACTCAAAAATGCCTTTTCCTAGTCTTTTTGTCATT